>CAISTO010000241.1 GCA_903888395.1 uncultured Bacteroidota bacterium
ATATATTTTTATATAGAGAGAAACCAAATGGATAATATTTTTTCAACATTTAATACAGTGATTAGAAATCTAGAAAATAAAAAATTTTATAGATTAGCAGACCAAGCAAATAATATCATGGTCAAAATTGCACAATCCAAAACTGATCTTATTGCTCAATGGAACACCATGGGCGATAACTTTATGAAAAAAGATCCAAACTTTATCAAACCAAGAAAAGCACCAGGCGCACTTAATACTTACGCAGATGCTACCAGTAAATCTGTTACCGAATATCTCTCCAGAAAAGATAAAAAAATTAAATCAAACGAATTCACTGCTTACCAAGAATTAGCAACCAGAATTGATAGAGCATTGTAATCAATTTCGCCCGACTCACCACCGGAGGTAACAATTTAAAAGCATTCAAAAGTAATTTTTGAATGCTTTTTTATGTATAAACATATACATATTAACGATAATAAAATATAATTGGATTATTGTTTAATGAAAGAATTTTGGATTCTCAGAAGTAGCTAATCCAATTAAAAGTTTCCAAACTCCAAGGTGGATCAATTGAAAAATATTTTACTCTGTGGATACAGAGATTGGTTTACAAAAATTCATTCAGATATTTTATCTGATGAAAAATTAAATAAAAATTTTAATTTTTTAACTTGCAAAGACCCTGATGAATTAAATAAAATTTTAAATGAAAATAAAATTGATTTTATCTTTTTCTTAGGTTGGAGCTGGATTCTTAAAAAAGATATTCTAGATAATTATATTTGCATTTGCTTGCATCCATCTAAATTGCCACTATATAGAGGCGGATCACCAATACAACACCAAATCATCAATGGTGAAAAAATAAGTGCTGTAACTTTTTTTATTATGGATGAAAAAGTTGATCATGGGCCAATTGTTTGGTCTTGTGATTTTAGCTTAGAAGGAAATCTAAACGAAATATTTAACAGAATAGCTGATATTGGCAGCATTGGAATGAATGAAATATTAAATTATATTGGTGATAATCATAATATTATTGCAAAAGAACAAAACCATTCAGATTCAACTTATTTCAAAAGAAGAAAACCAGAACAAAGCGAAATCAAAATAGAAGACTTGCAAAACCAAACTGCAGAACAAATATATAACAAAATAAGAGCACTACAAGACCCCTATCCAAATGCTTATATCTCTTGCAAAGATGGAACTAAATTATATATTCAAAACGCAAAAATATAAAAATCGCCCGACTCACCACCGGAGGTAACAATTAAGCATAGAATATGCAATAATAAAAATAAAAGGAAATAAAATGAAAAATATTCTTACCTTAACATTAGCCATCATGGCCATCACAACCATGGGCAGCAAAACATATAAAACAAATACAATTAAATTCAGTGGAGAAAAATACTTCACATTTATCGACAATAACCGGTACGACACACTACAAGACAGATTCAACCAAATGTGTCTTGTTAAACAAAAAACAAAAGTAAGTACAAATAAAATTAATAACACATGGTGCGTTACAGTTAATAATAAATTATTAATCTCTGTTACCAAACAAGACGCAACACTACATAACTCAAACCCAAAACTACTAGCCAACAAATGGGCAAATAAATTAAATAAAAATATAGACAGCATCAAACCTCTCAAATAAAAAATTAATACACTCATACCTACGCAAAATATATTGTAAAAAGGCATAAGCCCTAAAACAATAAAACTAAAAGCGCAAGGGTGAGTGTAATTATTTTAATAAATAAGATATATCAAAAACTTCAAAACTCAAAACATTACGATAAGGCATCCCATAATGATCCAAAGCAACATCGTAAACAAATAAACTATAAACTCCACCAAACAAACTCAAACTATAATCATACTCATGATTGCCAAAACTTATCTCATCACC
>CAISTO010000242.1 GCA_903888395.1 uncultured Bacteroidota bacterium
AATTCAAGCTTTTTTGTTTTTAAATATTTAACAATTAAATTTAACAATGAATATTAAAATAAATAAAACTTAAGGTGCTTCAATTTCTGTTTTGTCAATTTGCTAAAATCTGTTAGGTTTGCCTTTGTTCAAATAAGGGAATATTTTTAAAGAATTGTTTGAATTATTAGCGAATAAAAATGACAGATATATCTACTTTTTTTAAACCAAATTGCCTTCATTTTAAAGGTCATATTCCTTGTAAACCACATAAGCAAAATGGCTATCATTGTGCCGATTGCCCTAGCTTTACACCCGTTTCTAAACGCATTTTAATAATAAAATTAGGCGCCATTGGTGATGTAATTCGTACTACTCCTTTGGTGGTTAAATACAAAGCACTTTATCCAAATTGCAAAATTACTTGGCTTACTTGGACGCCCGATATTTTACCATCTAGCCAAATAGATGAAATTCTGAAATGGGATTTAAATTCCATTATGTATGCTCAAAATAGCAGTTGGGACATTGCCATTAATTTAGACAAAGAAAAAGAAGCTGGTGCTTTACTGAAAATTTTAGACGCTAAAGAAAAGTTCGGTTTTGTGCTAAAAGACAATGAAATTCAACCTTGCAATGAGTTAGCTGTTCATAAATTTAGCACAGGTATGTTCGATGATGTGAGTCAAGCAAACACCAAAAGCTATTTACAAGAAATATTTGAAATTTGCGGATTTACACATCAAGGTGAACCTTACTTAATGGATAAACATGACGACAAAGGTTATGTTTGGAATTTGCCAAAAGGCAAAAAAATTATTGGCATGAACACGGGCTGTGGTGGCCGTTGGACTACTCGTTTGTGGACCATTGACAAATGGGTGGAGTTGGTTGAAGTTTTAAAAACGCAACATCCAGATGCCGAAATTTTATTATTAGGTGGAGAAGCAGAACACGAACGAAACAAAGAAATTCAAGCGCGTTCAGGTGCATTATATTTAGGGTATTTTAGTCTTTTTGAATTTATAAATTTGGTAAGCCAATGCCATTTAATCATTACCCAAGTTACCATGGGAATGCATATTACGTTGGCTTTAGGAAAACAAATTGTGCTAATGAATAATATTTTCAATCCGCATGAATTTGATTTATTTGGCAAAGGCGAAATAGTAATGCCCGACAAAACTTGTAAATGTTTTTACCGCGGATCGTGCATAGATGGTGTGAGCTGTATGGAAAATTTACCTGCTCAAAAAATTGCAACTGCAGTGGCAATACATTTTTAAAAAACAAACAAAAATGCAAGCAATCGTTTTAGAAGAATTGAACCAAAAACTAGCAGTAAAACAAGTAGAAATACCCGCTATTGCTGACAATGAAGTATTGGTAAATATAAAATATGCAGCATTGAATCACCGAGATGTTTGGATTCAAAAAGGGCAATATGGTGGAATTGTATTGCCAATTATTTTAGGTGCTGACGGAAGCGGAATAGTAACTAAAGTTGGAGCAAATGTAAGTGCTGATTGGATAGGAAAAGAAGTAGTAATTAACCCAAGTATGAACTGGGGAAATAACCCACGCGTGCAAGCTAAAGACTATGTAATACTGGGCACACCGCATGATGGAACATTTGCTGAATATGTAAAAGTAGATGTTAAATTACTGCATTTAAAACCAACTCATTTAAGTTTTGAACAAGCCGCTGCTTTTCCATTAGGTGGTCTTACAGGTTTTAGAGCCACTATGAAACGTGCTGCTGCAAAAGCTGGAGAAAATGTTTTGATAACGGGAATAGGAGGAGGTGTAGCTTTATTTTGTGTTCAGTTTGCTGTTGCAGCTGGCTGCAATGTATATGTTACCAGTGGTGATGATGAAAAAATAGCAAAAGCCATTGCCTTAGGCGTAAAAGGTGGTGTAAATTATAAAAACCAAAATTGGGATAAAGAATTAAAAGCCATGAGCGGTGGTTTTGAAGCCATTGTTGATAGTAGCGGTGGTGATACTTTTGCAAAATTGGTTGATTTAGCAAAACCCGCTGGCCGAATTGCTATGTATGGTGCTACTTTAGGCGCATTTAATAGTGGAGTTCCAGCAAAAATATTTTGGAAACAACTAGATATTTTAGGTTCAACAATGGGCAACGATGAAGAGTTTGCCGAAATGTTAGCTTTTATCAATGAACACAAAATAGTTCCAGTTGTAGATGAAGTTTTTGAATTAGCGCAAGCCCAAACTGCCATTGAAAAAATGAGTACTGGCAAGCAGTTTGGGAAAATTGTTTTGAAAATAGATTAATCTATTTCACTTCCACCCAAATTGGGCAGTGATCAGAATGCATGGCTTGAGGAATAATTCCTGCATTTACCATACTACTTTTTAAGGCTTCTGCCACCATGCAATAATCTATGCGCCAACCTTTGTTATTGCCACGTGCACCCGCCCTATAGCTCCACCAACTATATTGGTGTGGATCTTGGTTAAATGCCCTGAAAGAATCTACAAAACCACTGTCAATAAATTGCGAAAGCCATTCACGTTCTTCGGGTAAAAAACCACTGCTGTTTTTATTCCCAATTGGATCATGAATATCAATTGGTTTGTGAACAATGTTATAATCACCACAAATAATTAATTCCTTTTTCTTGCTTTTTAATTCATTGATATATTCTTGAAAAAAAGCCAACCAATTCATTTTAAAAGCTTGTCTTTCCTCGCCACTGGAGCCACTTGGAATGTATAAGCTAACAATACTTTTGGAACCATAATCGGCTCTAATAATTCTGCCTTCATTGTCAAATTCGGGAACACCAAAACCATATTCTACATGATCGGGTTCGTTTTTACAATACAAAGCAACACCGCTGTATCCTTTTTTTTCGGCACTGTGCCAATAATTTTTTTTATAACCAGCTTCTTCAAAAATGATAGGCTCAGTAATTTGTTCTTGCATGGCTTTGGTTTCTTGCAAGCAATAAACATCTGCATTTTGCTCTTTCATAAAAGTGCTTAAACCTTTTGTCATTGCAGCACGAATTCCATTTACATTATAAGATATTATTTTCATAGTTTTTATTTTTTATTGCCCTAAGATATCACAAATTAACGCGGATATTTTTTAATTTATTTTGTCATCCTGAGCTTTTTGAAGGACACCTTCGGCAAGCTCAGGATGACAAAGATTCTTTGTTTACTTCGCATTTTTGTCACTCCGCACTCCGCACTTTTTTATTTCTTATCAACCAAAGTCCAAAGAAAGTAATCATTCCGTTTAAAATCAATAGTTCTTGTCCAAATTTGTAACCGCCAAAAAGAGTAACAGAGTAAGTATCCACCACAAAACAAACTATTGGCGAAGCCACACAAACAATAGGAACAAGTGCATCTTTTATATTTATTTTGTTAAATAATCCAAAGGCAAATAATCCTAAAAGTGGCCCATAAGTATAGCCAGCAAATTTGAATACTTGATTAATAACAGAGTCGTTATTTAGTTCTTTAAAAATAATAATGATTAAGAATAAAATGAAAGCAAATGAAACATGAATGATATGTCGTTTGGTTTTATGTTCTTTACTTTCTTGAGCTTCATCAAACCCTAAAATATCAATACAAAACGAAGTAGTTAAAGTGGTTAAAACGCTATCGGCACTGCTAAAAGTGGCAGCTGTAATTCCTAAAATAAAAACAATGGCACCTATTCCTCCCACATGATTTAAGGCAATGGTTGGAAACAATTGATCGGTTTTAGCAGGAATTTCTATTCCTTTTAAAGCTGCAAATTGGTATAATAAAACACCTAAACCTACAAATAATATATTAATAAAAACTACCACAATACTGAACCAACGAATGTTTTTTTGTGCATCGCCAAGGCTTTTACAGCTTAAATTTTTCTGCATCATATTTTGGTCCAAACCTGTCATTGCTATAGCAATAAAAATACCGCCAAAAAACTGTTTAAAGAAATTGTTTTTATCCAACCAATCATCAAAGAAAAATAGCTTGCTCATGGGGCTTTCTTTCACAGCTGAAATGGCATCGAATAAATTATAATTTAATTGCTGGCAAACCACATAAATAGACAAAGCAACGCCTGCTAACAAAAAAGCAGATTGCAAAGTATCGGTCCAAACCAAGGTTTTAATTCCGCCTTTGTAAGTGTATAAAAGGATGAGCCCAATTACTATTAAAGTAGAAACTGCAAATGGAATTTTAAAAGCACTAAAAAAATAAATATCTAATACAATTAATGCAATGTATAACCTGAATGATGCTCCTACAATTCGTGATAAAATAAAGAATAATGAACCTGTTTTTTGAGCTCTTTTACCAAAGCGTTTTTCTAAATACGAGTAAATAGAAATAAGGTTTAATTTATAATACAATGGCAATAAAAACTGTGCAATAATTAGGTAGCCAAAAATATAACCAATTACAATTTGCATGTAACTAAATTGGTTAGTTCCCACAGCACCCGGCACCGAAATAAAAGTTACCCCCGAAAGCGAATCACCAATTAAACCAAAGGCTACAATGTACCAAGGCGATTGTTTATTACCTGTAAAATAACTATTGCTATCGGCTTTGTTAGAAGTGTACCAAGCTATCAGCATGAGCAAACCAAAATAACCTATAACTGAAAATAAAATGATATACATTGACATGGGGCAAAAATATTTTTTACAATGGAATTACCACAGTTTATTTATCCATATAATACATTTTTCGTTCAATAAAATCGATTAATGAATGAATTACTTTGATATGAATTTCTTGGGCTCTATCGGCATATGTACTATAAGGTGCGCGAATTTCCACATCGCAAAGGGAGGCCATTTTACCACCATCTTTCCCTGTTAAACCTACTATTTTTATTCCTTTTTGTTTGGCCACTTCCATTGCTTTAAGCACATTAACCGAATTTCCACTGCTAGAAATAGCCAA
>CAISTO010000243.1 GCA_903888395.1 uncultured Bacteroidota bacterium
ATGAAGTTCAAATTTATTTTTATTGTAATTTAAATAAAGTTCTAGTTCTCCATTCAACTCAGTAAAAGCAAATGTCATATCAAACTTAGCGACCTCATTTAGAGGTAAGTCATAATGTTCAAAAGACAAAGCTGCCTGTTCGTTTTGGATTTCGGATTCGTTTTCTAAATTTTGTAAAGCTAAAAAAATATCAAATAAGGGATTTTTAAAAGGTTCATAAGGAATATTTAATGTATCAATTATTTCATCAAAAGGCAACCATTGATGATCAAAAGCTTCATTTATATTTTGTGTAAAAAGATTTAGATGTTCAATTAGGTTAAAATCTGAAACCATCTTATTACGTATCGGTACGGTATTTACAAAAAAACCAATCAAATCCTGTAATTGTGGATGTTCCCTACCTGAAGAAGGTGTTCCTACAATAATATCAAACTCTCCTGTCAACTTATTTAAAGTTGCATTAACCAAAGTAAATAAACCAGAAAACAAAGTGGTGTGTTGCTGTGAACATATTTCTTTTAATTTCGAGAACCATACAGAATCAAAGACAATAGTTATACTAGAACCTATATGATTATGTTCAACTTTTGAGATGTCATTCGAAGGAAGTTTAAGACGCTCGGGTATTTCAAAAAAAACAGTTTTCCAATAAGTTTTCAAATTTTCATTTTCATCAATAAAATTTTGATGCCAACTTGTATAATCTTTATATTGTAATTCTGGCTCTTTTAAAATATGTGCTATATTTTTACCCTCCAAAAGATTTTCATAAATAACTCTAAATTCATTCAAAAAAATACCCTCGGACCATCCGTCAAAAACAATATGATGAAAATTAGTTATCCAAACATATTCTTTTTCTGTTTTTTGTAAGAGAACAGAAAGGCATAATGGCCCATTCTGCAAATCAAATATATGTTCACATATTTGTGTAATTTGTTGTTGAAGTTCTCTATCAGAAATTTTGCATGCATCAATAAATTGCATAGGATTTTCAACATCGGAAAGTATTTGATATGTTTTTAAATCTTCTTTCTCTTCAAAAACAGTCCTTAAAATCTCGTGACGATTCAATATTATATTCCAAGATTTTTGAAACATACATAAGTCAATTTCTCCTTTTACAGAATAAACTGAAGGGATATTATACAAATTACTTGGCCCTAACATTTTATCAATCGCCCATAATTTTGTTTGATTAGGTGCTATCAAACATTTTTCTTGCTGAAGCTTTAAAATAGGTTGTTGTTTACTCTCTCTATTTTTGAGATAACCAATTAATGCCTCCTTCTTTAGTTTAATTTCTTCTAACAAATCATTTTCAAACTCATCATCATATGACAACTTTAGGTTTCCATCTACCAAGGATAGATTTATTTTCTTATTTCTTAGTTTATCTATTAATTCTTTCATTTCTCAAAAAAAATTCTACTGAATTATAATATTATCTCTTTTTTACCTAAAGTTGGATTTTTAGCATAATCAATTTTACTCGCCAAATCAATTATTTTATCATCCA
>CAISTO010000244.1 GCA_903888395.1 uncultured Bacteroidota bacterium
ACGTCTGCAAACTCATCTTCCTTCAGTTCATGAATGGCTTCATCTAATATTTTATGATACATTTCAAAACCTATTTCCGAAATAAAACCACTTTGTTCACCACCTAATAAATTACCCGAACCACGAATATCCAAATCGCGCATGGCTACATTAAATCCACTTCCCAAATCACTAAATTCTTCAATGGCTTGTAATCGTCTGCGTGCATCTACACTTAAATTTGGAATGCTTGGAACCAACAAATAGCAATATGCTTTTTTATTATTACGACCTACTCGTCCACGCATTTGATGTAAGTCGCTTAAGCCAAACATTTGCGCATTATTAATAATAATGGTATTAGCGTTCGAAATATCTAAGCCTGATTCTATAATAGTTGTTGCCACCATTACATCGTATTCGCCTTCTATAAATTTCATCATTACATCTTCCAAATGGTCGCCTTCCATTTGCCCGTGGGCCACACAAACTTTTACTCCCGGACATAAAAACATAATTCTATTGGCAATGTCATATATATCTTTTACTCTATGATGAACTAAAAAAACTTGTCCATCTCGTTCTATTTCATGCAAAACCGCATCACGCAACAGCTCATCGTTGTAACTATGTAATTCAGTATTTACCGGTTGGCGATTTGGCGGTGGTGTATTGATAATTGATAAATCGCGGGCGCCCATTAAACTAAAGTTTAACGTACGAGGAATAGGAGTGGCAGTAAGAGTTAAAGTATCTACATTTACCTTAATTGACTTTAATTTTTCTTTGGCTGCCACACCAAATTTTTGCTCTTCATCTATAATCATTAAGCCTAAGTTTTTAAACTTCATGTCTTTGCTTAATAATTTATGTGTGCCAATTAACACATCTATTTTTCCATCTGCAGCTCGCTGCAAAATGTCTTTTTGTTCCTTTGGTGTTTTAAATCGGTTAATATAATCTACGTTACACGGAAAATCTTTAAACCTTTCAGTAAAACTTCTATAATGTTGGTTTGCCAAAATGGTGGTAGGAACCAAAATGGCTACTTGTTTGCTGTCGCAAACTGCTTTAAATGCTGCCCGCATGGCTATTTCTGTTTTACCAAACCCAACATCACCACAAACCAATCTGTCCATTGGGTGTGGACTTTCCATGTCTTTTTTTACATCGGCAGTAGCAGTAGCTTGGTCCGGTGTATCTTCATACATAAAACTAGCTTCTAATTCTACTTGTAAATAAGTATCGGGGCTATATTGGAAACCACTTTGCGCTTTGCGCTTTGCGTATAATTTTATCAAATCGCGGGCTATGTCTTTTACCTTTTTCTTGGTAGCAGTTTTGAGTTTTTCCCAAGTGTCGCTTCCCAATTTATTCAAACGTGGTTCAGTGCCTTCTTTACCCGAAAATTTGGTTATTTTATGCAATGAATTGATACTTACATAAAGCAAATCATCGTTTTTGTAAATAAGGCGAACCGCTTCTTGCATGCGTCCGTTCACATCAGTAATTTTCTCCAATCCAGCAAACTTTCCAATTCCATGATCTATGTGAACCACAAAATCTCCTGGCTTTAATTCACGTAATTCTTTAAGGGTAATTATTTTTGAATTATTATATTTTGTTTTGGTTTTTCCTCTGTAAAACCTGTCAAAAACTTGGTGTTCGGTATAACATGCTAGCTTTGAATCATTGTCAATAAATCCTTGCGACAGGCCATGATAAATTGGGTCAAATTCAATGGTATTATCCAAATCGTTAAAAATGGTATAAAGTCTTTCTATTTGTTTGCTTGTGTCACTGAA
>CAISTO010000245.1 GCA_903888395.1 uncultured Bacteroidota bacterium
CAATTTTATCCTTAGATAATACACAATCATGTGCAAGCTGCCATCGACAAAATTATGCTTTTACAGATAGTAATACCACCTATAGTAAAGGTATAACTGGAGCAATTGGATTTAGAAACGCGATGCCAATTATGAATTTAGCCTGGGAGAAAAAGTTTTTTTGGGATGGTGGCGCTGCTACTATTGAAGACCAAGTAATTGGTCCTATTCAAAATCCAATAGAAATGCATGAAACCTTGACCAATGTAATATCCAAATTGAGGAGTCATGCTGAATATCCAAAATTGTTTAAAAAAGCTTTTGGTACCGATAGCATTACCACCATGCTTTTAATGAAAGCAGTGGCACAGTTCGAAAGAACCATTATTTCGGCCAATAGTAAATACGATAAATACGTAAGAGGTGAATTAGATTTATCGGCTGACGAGTTAGCAGGAAAAGAATTATTTATAGATCAAGCCAAAGGCGATTGTAATCATTGTCATATATTGGGTAGCACCTTTACCGATTTTGATTTTAAAAACAATGGATTGGATTCTGTTTTTAAAGACTTAGGCAGGTATAAAATTACTTTAAATGATGCTGATAAAGGAAAATTTAAAACACCTACATTAAGAAATATAGAGCTAACAGCACCATACATGCACGATGGAAGATTTACTACTTTGGAACAAGTGATAGATCATTATAACAGTGATTTTATTATTACTCCAACTACCGATGTAAATATTGCTTTGTTAGATAAATTAAGAGGTAGGATGTCGACAATAGAAAAAACACAAATCATAGCGTTTTTAAAAACCCTAACAGACTATGATTTTATTACAAACCCCAATTTTAAAAAACCATAATAAAATGAAAAATTTAATATTAATGACATTGGCCATTTTTAGTTTAATGGCATTTACCTATAAAGAAAAACCAACTACTGCAAAGTTTAAAGTATTTGGAAATTGCCCGCAGTGCAAAGAACGAATAGAAGGAATATTGGAAGTAAAAGGAGTGAAGTCGGCAGAGTGGAATGTAGATTCAAAAGTGATGGAAGTAGTATACATGGCCGATAAAATTACCATTGAAAAAATACATGAATTGATAGCCAGTGTTGGCCATGATACTGAAAAAGTTAAAGCTCCAGATCAAGTGTATTTGAAACTGCCAGATTGCTGCATGTATAGGGATAATGACAACACTCATCATGATTAGGGTTTTAAGTGTTAAGTTTTAAGTGTTAAGTATGAAAAAAAATAAGGAGTAACGAATGGTAACTTAGCATTACGTTTGTTTGTTTTAGCTGCTTGCTACTGGCAACTGGAATCTTGCATATGGTATCTTTCATTTTTTATCATTCATACCGTTGGCTAAAGCCGAACGGCTGTTCATACTTCATACTTTATCATTCATTTATCATCCATACTTTATAATTCATTATTCAAAATTTTATAAAAAATGAAAAAATACTACTTAATGGTTGTGGTGGTTTTGCTATGCAATTATGTAATTGCGCAGCAAAATTTGAACCTAAAAGGAATAGTTGTAGACACTGACTTAAAAGGAAATATTACGCCTATTCAAGGAGCTTTTGTAAGGTGGATGAATGAAAAAAACTTTGTAGCATCTGACAGCAACGGAGTTTTTATTATACCTTTTTCAAGTCAAACAAAGTCTTTAATTGTATCGTATGTTGGGTACAAAACCGATACTATTTTAGTGGCGGAAAAGAAGTTTGTAAAAGTACTTTTAATTACAAAAAATAGGCTCAAAGATGTAAATATAAATGTAGAAAGAAAAGGTTCAGAAGTTAGTTTTATTGATCCTTGGAAAACCACTATTATGAACGAAAAAGAATTGTTTAAAGCTGCTTGCTGTAATTTAAGCGAAAGCTTTGAAACCAATCCATCTGTTGATGTAAATTTAACGGATGCCATTACTGGAACAAAGCAAATTCAAATGCTTGGATTGGCCAGTCAATATACTCAATTAACGCAAGAAATGATTCCAGGAGCCAGAGGTTTGGCGGTAAATTATGGAAGTGCATACACGCCAGGAACATGGATCAATAGCATACAAGTTACCAAAGGTATTGGTTCGGTAGTTAACGGATTTGAAAGTGTTGCGGGGCAAATAAATACCGAGCTACATAAGTCGGATGTAAAAGAAACAGTATACTTTAATGCTTATGCGGGTGAAGGTGGGAGGTATGAAGCCAATTTGAATTATGCGCATAGAACTTCTAAAGCATTTAGCCACATGATTTTATTGCATGCCAGTGCACTAACAAACAGAATGGATAATAATAATGATGGCTATTTGGATAATCCCTTGGGATATCAATTAAACGCCATGTATAGGTTTAAGTATGATAAAGGTAAAGGACTGATTATTCAAGGTGGAATTAGGACTTTAATTGATACCAAAACAGGTGGACAATTTAACTTTGAAGAAAAGAATGATACTATAAATCGTTTGTATGGTATTCAAATCAAAGCTTTTAGAAACGATGCTTTTTTAAAAGTAGGTTATGTATTTCATAAAAAAATATATAAAAGCATGGGTTTACAGCTTTCTGGTGCTAATCAAAAATATGAAACTTTTTTTGGCAATAATACTTTTAATGGAACTCAAAATTCTTTTTATTCTAACCTCATTTACCAATCGTTAATTAGTTCAAGCGACCATAAGTTTAAAACAGGTTTGAGTATAATGATTGATAATTATGATGAACAATTGTATAATTTTTCCAATTATCAATTTAAGCGAAATGAAATAGTTTCGGGTGCATTTTTTGAGTACACTTATAGTTTTTTAACCAAGTTTACTTTAGTGGCAGGCCAACGCTTGGATTATAATAATTTGTACGGATTATTTTATACGCCACGTTTGCATATGCGTTATGCTTTGAACAATGCAATGGTGTTAAGGGCAAGTGGCGGTAGGGGACAAAGAACAGCAAATATTATAGCAGAAAATACAGGACTTTTGGTAAGTGCTAGGCAATTTATTTTTGCCAATAATAATCAAATAAAAGCATATGGATTACAGCCAGAAGTGGCTTGGAATTATGGATTGAGTTTAACTAAAAACTTTAAACTGAATTATAGAAAAGGTAGTTGGACGATTGATTATTATTATACCCATTTTCAAAATCAAATAGTGGTGGATAGGGATATAAACGCGCAACAAGTAAGGTTTTATAATTTAAAAGGAAATTCGTTTTCAAATAGTTTGCAAGTGCAACTAGATTATGAAATATTAAGGCGTTTGGATATTAGATTGGCTTACCGGTTTTATGATGTTCAAACGCAATATGATTCTCTTGGTTTAAAAGAAGTGCCGTTAATTGCTGCGCATCGTGCGTTTTTTAATATCAGTTATACTACTAAAAACAAATGGAATTTTGATGTAACGTGGCAATGGATTGGCGAAAAGCGATTACCAAATACTCAATCTAATCCTACTGAAAACAGGATTTCCAATTACTCTTCGGCCTTTACTTTATTGAATTCACAAATTAGTAAAAGTTTGTTTGATAAAAAATTCGATATGTATGTTGGCGTTGAAAATATATTAGATTTCAAACAAAGCAATCCAATCATAGATGCACAAAATCCTTTTGGAAGTTACTTTGATGCCAGCATGGTTTGGGGTCCAGTTTTTGGAAGAATGATTTATAGCGGATTGAGGTTGAAGTTTTAGAAGTATGAATGATGAATGATGAAGTATGAAGTATGAAGTATGAAGTTTGAAGTGGGTACTGGGCGGTGAGAGATGGGAAATGAGATTTGGCAAGTTATGAAGTATGAATGATGAATTATGAATTATAAATTATGAATGATGAATTATGAATGATGAAATGGACATCAAAACAACCCGCAACAAAAACAACCCGTAACTCTTTTAACCCGAAACTCTTAACTCGTAACAAAAAAAACTCGCAACCATCCTCCCCAGAAACCCTTTAAAAAGGAGCGTCTCCGTTATATGTATTATTCGAAGAGTTGTCATCTTCTACATCACTGTCCCAGTTTATTGATGAGCTAACCGTAATTGTACCATTATTGCTTCCACTGTTATCGTTATAGTCAGGAACATTGTAATTGTCAAAATCTGTTTTATCGGCAAATTTGGTAAATTTACCTATAAATCGTAAACGAACATTGTCCAATTCACCATTTCTATGCTTTGCAATCATAATTTCGGCTTCATCTTTACAAGGCGTTCCGTCATCCCACTCTGTTAATTTGTAATAATCAGGTCGGTAAATAAACATTACCATATCGGCATCCTGCTCAATAGAACCTGATTCACGTAAATCGGAAAGAATTGGTCTACCAGTTTGCGTTCCAGGAGTTGAGCCCGAACCACGTTTTTCACTCTGACGACTTAATTGAGCTAATGCAATAATTGGCACGTCTAGTTCTTTTGCTAAAGCTTTTAAACTTCTTGAAATATAACTTACTTCCTGCTCTCTATTTCCATTTTTATTATTTGCATCATCGCCACGCATTAACTGTAAATAATCAACAATAATCATTTCAATATTGCTTTGTTGTTTTAGTCTGCGGCATTTTGCACGCAATTCAAAAACAGAAATAGCAGGGGTATCATCTATGAAAATCGGTGCATCACTTAACTTTGCAATTTTTGAATTTAATTGTTGCCATTCATGGTCAGCTAAAGTTCCTTTTTTAAGTTTATCTGATTCAATTTCAGCTTCCGCGCTAATCATACGTGTTACCAATTGGCGCGAACTCATTTCCAAAGAAAAAATAGCTACACCCCTTAATGTTTCGGTATTTGCCATACAAGCA
>CAISTO010000246.1 GCA_903888395.1 uncultured Bacteroidota bacterium
TAGCAAAAGTATTTGAAAAATTTGCCACACTTTGGATCATTGACGATGAGTGGAAAGAGCATTTACGTGAAATGGACGATTTAAAACAATCATCTCAAAATGCGGTATTTGAACAAAAAGATCCTTTATTGATTTACAAATTAGAGTCTTTTAATTTATTCAAAGGATTATTGAGCAGAATAAATCGTGAGGTTTTAGGAATGCTATTCAAAGGACATATTATGGTAGGTGATAACAATCAAAATATAAAAACTACTCAGCAATTACCTAAAAAAGTTCCTGCACCAAAATTACAAACTAGTAGAACAGATGACATAGCCGAGGCGCAACAAAGAGCTATGCAAAATGCAGGAGAGCCAATAATTGACAAACCAAAACAACAGCAAGTTTATGCTGATGCAAAAGTTGGCAGAAACGATTTATGCCCATGTGGAAGTGGTAAGAAATTTAAACAATGTCATGGAAAAGAAGGTGTTTAATAGGTTATATACCTTTAATAAGCTTAAAAAAATAAAAAAATGGAGTTAGCTAAACGAATAGAGCATACAAATTTAAAACCTGATTGTACAAAGGAAGAAATTATTCAACTTTGTAATGAGGCAATAACGCATGGTTTTTATGGTATTTGTATTTCACCATATTTTGTTCAATTAGCAAAGAAATCCATTGTAAAAAAAGCCATAAAAATTATCACCGTTGTGGGTTTTCCATTAGGATATTCAACAGTTGGAGCCAAAGTAGAAGAAGCAAAAAAAGCAATTATTAGTGGTGCTGATGAGATAGATATGGTAATGAATATTGCTGCTTTTAAAAGTGGTGATATGCAAACTGTTCAAAACGATATTCAATCAGTTGTAACAGTTTGTCATTTACAAAATAAGAAAGTAAAAGTAATCATTGAAACAGCTTATTTATCTGATGAGGAAATTATTAGGGCATGTAAAGTGTGTGTAGATTGTGAAGTTGATTTTGTGAAAACATCTACTGGTTTTGCAAGTGTTGGAGCAGAGCCAAGAACAGTAAAACTAATGAGAGCAAATTTGCCTAGTAAAATAAAAATAAAAGCTGCTGGGGGAATAAAAACTAATAAACAAGCTTTAGAGTTATTATTAGCAGGAGCCGATGTCTTGGGTTGTTCAAGTAGTTTGAAAATTATTGAAGAAAATAATGAAAACAATTAATTTTATATCGTTTATTACATGCTGTTTTGTGTTAAATTTAAATGCTATTTCACAAAATATTGGTGCTGTTAAAATAAAAGGTGACAATATTTATTTAGATAGTTTAATTGATAAAAATATTGCCAAGAATAATATTAACAGAACTATTTCTGGATTTAGAATTCAATTGTTTTCAGGCAATGAACGCATCAATGCAAATAATATAAAGACAAAGTTTTTAAGATTATTTCCTGAACAAACAGCTTATTTATCCTACCAACAACCATATTTTAAAATTAGAGTAGGGGACTTCAGGTCAAAATTGGAAGCAAAACTTTTTTACAATAAAATAAAAGATGAATTTAGTGAAAGTATTATTATTCAAGACAAAATAAACCTCCCTAAACTATAAAATTTATTTATAAATCAAAAAAGCCAAACTTATAAAATGAGTTTGGCTTTTTTGATGATAAAATTAGATAGCTAATTAATCTTTTCTTTTTAATTTTTTCTTTAGTTTGGTAGTCATTTTGTTGATGCGTTTGTAGTAACCAGTTTTGTTTGCTGCTACAAAAATAGTAAGCTTTTTACCCTTTTGAACATTGTTACTCTTCAGTTTATTCCAATGTTTAATATCGGCATTACTGCAATCAAACCAATCGGCTATATCACTTAACACATCACCCCGTTTAACAACATAAAACACCTTAGCTAATTTCTGACTTTTTGGTTCAGGTTCAATTTCTATTTTATCTTTTTTAGAATTTGTGTTTTTATTATTGGGAGTAACAACATCTTGAACATTTTCTGTAACCACACTTGTGTGGTCTTGTGGCTCTTCTTTTTGAATGATTATTGGAGCAACATCAGTATTAATTGGCTTATAAACACTATCATTTAGTAAGTAAAATAGCTTTGATTTATTTTTAGGAATTTTTATATAATATCCATCAGCACTCATTGGAATTACATCTTTTTTAAACATTGGATTAAGCTTACGTAATTCGTCTAAATCAATGCTAAGCGTATTGGCAATTTGAGTTAACGAAAGCCATTTATTTACCAAAACACTATCACTTTCATAAACCAAATCAGGAGCTGTAGTTTTTATTCCATGTTCTTTATAATAATTTAAAATATAAGTAGCAGCTACAAATTGAGGATATAAATCGCGGCAATTAGTAGGTAAATAATTAAAAATATCCCAATAATACAGGCTGTTTCCAGCCATTCTAATTGATTTATTCATAGAAATTGGCGAACAACCATAAGCACCAATCACCAAAGGCCATTGCTTATAAATACTGTATAAATCTTTAAAATGCTGCGCAAATACTGCAGATGATTTATTGATATCTCTGCGTTCATCTACGTAAGTATTTACTTTTAACTTATACATTTTTGAAACCGTGTAACTCATGGTCCAAATTCCGCTTGCTCCATTTGCATTTGAAAAAGTTGGATTCAATTCTGAGGATGAAACTGCCAAATATTTTAAATCTGTTGGTAAACCTTTTGCGCGCAAATGTTTCTCTAAAATTGGGAAATAGTATTTGCTTAAAGCAATTAAATCGCGGGTTTTAGCAGGATTTTGAATATAAAATTCAATGTGTTTTTTTACCTCTGGATTATATATTAATTCAGTTTGCGAGCGCAATGCTGCCAAACGTTGAGCATAAACTTGGTCTTGAGCAAATATTTGAAATGGCATTGCAAACAACATCAAAATGGCAATGATTTTTGCAGTTTTGTTTTGCAATTTATATAATTGGATAGGGGTTAAATTCATTTTATAAAATTATAAACGAGGTAGTACTTGTATTTATTGCAAGTGTAACTTAAAAAAAGAAAGAAAATATAAGAAGTAATTAAGTTGTAAACATCTTAATTGGCATTTGGTCTTATATTTTTGACCATTTCCAGAAGCTTTGCTTCCTCTTTATGATTTGCCATTAATTGCATTCCAATTGGCATATTTTCATGATCGGTTCCGTAAGGAAATGAAATAGCAGGAATACCAACTATATTAGCATGAACGGTAAAAATATCGGCTAAATACATTTGGATAGGATCGTTGCTTTTTTCTCCAATTTTAAATGCTGTAGTTGGTGTAGTTGGCGATAATATAAAGTCGTAATTTTCAAATATTTCAGCAGTTTTATTGGCTACAACTCTTCTTACTTTTTGGGCTTTGGTGTAATATGCATCGTAATACCCAGAGCTTAATACAAAAGTTCCAAGCATAATTCTTCGTTTTACTTCTGGTCCAAAACCTTCGGAACGAGACATGCGAATGGTTGATTCAATATCTACCGCATTTTTGCTCCGTAAACCATAATGCATTCCTGCAAAACGCGATAAATTGCTGGAGGCTTCAGCAGTTGTTAAAGTATAATAAACAGGAATTACATAGCTTAATTCAGGAAAACTAATAGCATCTACTTGATGACCTTCAGTTCTTAATTTTTCTATTAAATTTAGTGTTGCTTGCCTAACTTCTGGCTGCACACCTTCCATGTCAAGTGTTTCTTGTATATATGCTATTTTTTGTTTTTTAGGTAAATCAAATGTAAAATCGTTTAAATCTTCTTGAATTGCGGTAGCATCAAAGTCATCTTTTCCAGCCATAACAGAAAGCAATAATTGTGCGTCTTCTGTACTTTTAGTAATGGTTCCAATAATATCAAAACTACTGGCATAAGCTATTAAACCCCAACGAGAAATACGACCATAAGTTGGTTTGAAACCATAAGTTCCAGTAAATGCTCCTGGCTGACGAATAGAACCTCCAGTATCGCTACCTAAAGCTGCATGGCAAAGTTGCGCTTGCACCGAAACTGCCGATCCGCCTGAACTTCCACCCGGAACTTTTGAATTATCCATGTCGTTTAAAACATTCCCAAAAGCTGAGTTTTCGTTAGACGCGCCCATGGCAAATTCATCGCAGTTTAAGCGACCAATAATAATGGCGTCTTCAGCTATTAAACGCTCTACTGCAGTGGCGGAATAAAGTGATACAAAGTTTTCAATTATTTTTGAAGAAGCAGAAACTTTGTGGTCTTTATAACAAATATTGTCTTTTATTCCAATAACCATACCTGCTAATTTACCAGCAGTTCCATTTGCAATTTTTTTATCTATATTTTGTGCTGCGGCAATGGCTTCATCGCTCCAAACTTCCAAAAAAGCATTCAAGTGTTTTTTGTTTGCTATGTTTTGTAAATATTGGTTTACAATGTCTTCAACATTGATAGTTTTACTAGCCAAGGCTTGGCTAATTTGAGCATATGAAATATAGTTTTCCAAGTATTTTTCTGGGTTTTTATTGCTAAAAAAAGCAATGATAATTAAACAAAAAAATTCCTCTAAACCTAGAGGAATTTCGAATTGAAATATTTTAAAAAATTACTGAAAAAATTATTCAGCGTCTTTTTTATCTTTAGTTTTCATGCCGTCTTCTATTTGATCTTTTACACTTTTTTTGGCATCGTTAAATTCACGCATACCTTGACCAATACCACGCATTAATTCAGGAATCTTTTTACCACCAAACAATAGTAAAATAGCTAATCCTATTAATATCATTTCTGTACCACCTAATCCAAACATAATTTTATTATTTTATTGATGGCAAATGTAACCATTAATTTTTATTTTGAAAATATTTTTTATCAGTTAGTTAAGTGTTTTACATCTGCTTGCTGGCAACTGTATTTTGGAGAATTTAAATATATTTTTTGTGTTAGTTACTTTCAAAAAATAATTCACTGTTTCAATAAACCTAACCCAACTGAATTCCCTTCAACTTCCTGTAAAATCCAATGGCCGCGTTGTCGGTCATGCCCGAAATAAATTCGCAAATTTTCATTACCCTATTATATAAATCAGGGTTTGGAATTTTATTTTTACCTATAAATTGTTCTGGAATTAATTCAATTACTTTTTTACTTTGGTAAAATATTTTTGAATTGTCTAAATGAGCTTCGTGGTGTTGGTTTAAAGCTTTGATGCAAATATGCAACAAGCCGCTGATTACTTCAAAACCAGCAGCTTCTATTTCTAAAACCACTCTATTTCTATACACTTTTTCTTTGGTAATGGTTTTTATTTTTTCAATTAAATGAATTTTACTGCTCAGTTTTATCAGCGATTTATCAAAAGTTCCATTTAAAATTGCTTCCTCATTTTGCATAAAAATAACTGCTAATTCATTGGTAAGGCTATCAATTGCTGAGGCACGCAAAAAACCAATTTGACCTTCTAAAGTCAATTGGTTAAATTTATTTTCATCAAAAAACTCCACAAAAGGAATCAATAATTCTTTGGCGTAATTCAAGTCAATCCACTTTAAGTTTAAGCCATCTTCAAAGTCAATAATGCTGTAACAAATATCATCGGCGGCTTCCACTAAAAACGCAAGAGGATAACGGCACCAATTCAAATTTCCATCATTTCTAAGGTTGAGCAAACCTAATTTTTGAGCTACATCGGTAAAATAGGAAACTTCACTTTGAAAGAATCCAAACTTTTTTTCGCATACTTTTTTATCGGAATAATTGGGCAAACTTTCTTTTGGATATTTGCTAAAAGCCGCCAAAGTAGGGTAAGTTAATCGCAAACCTTTTTCATTACCGCTGTAGTTACAAAGTATTTTAAAACCATTGGCATTGCCTTCAAAATTGGTTAAATCTTCCCA
>CAISTO010000247.1 GCA_903888395.1 uncultured Bacteroidota bacterium
ACAAATTGGTTTAGGAATTCCTTTGTTTTTCAGGTCGTTTAATGCCAAAATTGGTGCTTCAAAATTAGAACAATTAATGGCTGATAACAGGTTGAAAACGGAAACTAATTTAATGAATGCTGAATGGAATAAAACCAATGCTCAGTATTCAAATTATTTGAAAACAATTACTATTTACGAAAGTAATACTTTGAATAATGCACAATTAATTATTGAAACTGCGAACAAACAATTTGCCAATGGCGAAATCAATTATATAGAATGGGTGATGCTCACTAATCAGGCAATTGCTATAAAAAATGAATACTTAAATGGTGTTTATAATTTAAACGAAAGCATTATACAATTGAATTATTTAAGCAATAAATAATATGCAAAAACAAAAGGTAAATACCATTCAAATGCAGCAAATATTAGTAGCGGTTTCCGTTGTGTTATTTGCTATGAAAATTGTTGCTTGGATGATAACTTCATCGGTAGCTATTTTAACCGATGCGTTAGAAAGTACTGTGAACGTAATTGCAGGTTTTATAGGCTTATACAGCATTATTTTGTCATCTAAACCAAAGGATAAAGAACATCCATACGGTCATGGAAAAGTGGAGTTTATATCATCAGCTTTCGAAGGTTTGTTAATCAGTTTTGCCGGACTAATTATTATTTATGAAGCCATTAATAATTTTATTCATCCGCATGAATTAAAACAATTAGATGATGGTTTGATATTGATAGCCATAACTTCGGCTGTAAATTATTTTGTTGGACATTTATGTGTTACAAAAGGTAAAAAAGAAAACTCACCAATATTAATTGCTAGCGGTGCGCATTTAAAATCCGATACCTATTCAACCCTTGGTTTATTAGTTGGTTTAGTATTAATTATGATTACAGGATATGCATGGATTGATAGTTTAACAGCTATAATTTTTGCTTTCATTATCATTTATACAGGATACAAAATTATTCGTAAATCGTTATCAGGTATGATGGATGAAACAGATGAAGAAATCATAACTGATATTGTTAAAGTATTAAATGAAAACAGGAATAACGATTGCATTGATGTTCACAATATGCGTGTTATAAATTACGCTGGAAATTACCATATAGACTGTCATTTAACAGTTCCGTTTTATATAAACGTAAACCAAGCGCATGATATTTTAGATACTTTAACCGATTTATTGAAAAAACATTTTGACGATCGGGTTGAATTTTTTATTCATGTAGATGGTTGCTTATTTAACCAATGTACCCTTTGCAATGTTCAAAATTGCGAAGCAAGAAAACAAAAATTTGTTCATCAAATTGAATGGACTCAAGAAAACATTTTATCAAATAACAAACACATTTTAGAAAATGAAAAATAATATCAATAGGCAATTGGCAATAAGCTCCCGATGCATCGGGAGGCAATATGCTCCCGATACATCGGGGGACAAAATTATAATCAACTGGGGCGTCATTGCGAGGAACGAAGCAATCTCGTTGACAGATTGCCACTCACGCTTTTGCGTGATCGCAATGACGAATAGTTACATAAAAACCATTTTATTGCTAACCATTTTAACTACTTTTTTTGCCTGTGGCAATTCAAAACCT
>CAISTO010000248.1 GCA_903888395.1 uncultured Bacteroidota bacterium
TGACGATGTATTAATGGTGGCTTATTCTGGTAATGTTGGTGGCGTTGATTTTCAAATTGGAGAATTTAGTTCCGACAAAGCACCAGACGCAGTTAATCCAAATGTGTTGTTTTTGAAAATGTTAAAAGGGCCATCGCAACGTCCCGATTTACCTACTTGGAAGTTAATGATGAAGAATGTTTATTCACTTAATTCATTTGGAATCCAAGCTACAAATTTTAAATTAAATGTAATTTATGCCGATGATCCGTCAGGAGCCGATTTAAACTATTTGCCAGTTAAAAACGAACCCTTGATTAATAACCAAGCATTGCTTAATGTATTTAATTTAGATAATATGAACTTGCAGCAAGAGCGAGTTCAAGATGGAGTTTTTGATTATGTAGAAGGTATTACTGTGATATCACAAACAGGTAGAATTATTTTGCCATCGGTGGAACCGTTTGGGAAATATTTGAAAAGTAAGTTTGTAAATAATCCCACCTTAGCCGATTACTATTGCTTTCATGCATTGTATGATAGTACAAAATTTGCGGCCATTCAATTACCACAATATGATAAATTTTATTTATCGGGCTCATTTCAAGGCCAATCAAATAATGAAATTTCGGTTGGTTCCACTAATTTGCAACCTGGCTCTGTAAGGGTTACTGCAAATGGCGCTCCTTTAACTGAAAACGTTGACTATACCGTTGATTACAGTTTGGGAAGAGTAAGAATTGTAAATACTGCTTTGTTAAACTCAGGTGCGGCTATTAAAGTTTCTAGTGAAGGAAATAGTTTGTTTAACGTGCAGCAAAAAACATTAGTAGGAGCTAGGTTAGATTATAAAGTTCACAAGGATTTGATGTTTGGTTCCACATTGATTTACATGAATGAAAAACCATTGACACAAATAGTGAATGTGGGTGAAGAACCCATTTCAAATATGGTGGTTGGTTTTGATGGAACTTATAGAAAAGATTCAAGATTTTTAACAAAAATGGTAGACAGATTGCCATTTATTTCGACCAAAGTACCTTCATCTATAGCTGTAACTGGTGAATACGCACAGTTAATTCCTGGTGTAAATAGTGCTTTAAGTCAGGGTGGAACTGGTTATATTGATAATTTTGAAAATGCAGAAATTCCTTTTGATTTAAAAACTCAAAACAGTTGGTTTTTAGCTAGTACACCACAAGGACAATCTGATTTGTTTCCTGAAGGAAATTTATTTAACACTTTAGAGAATGGCACAAAACGAGCAAAATTAGCTTGGTATTCTATATCTACTAGTTTTCAAAATACCAGCGATCCATATATGCCTCAACATATAAAGGACAATCCGGCATCAATATCAAAACATAATGTTCGTCAAATTTATGTGAAAGATATTTTTAAAGGAAAACAAATTCAAGCTGGTTTACCAAATACACAACCTACATTTGATTTATCCTTTTATCCAAAAGAAAGAGGTCCATATAATTTTAATGTAAAAGATTTATTAGACAATGGAAAGTTAAACAATCCTCAAAATAATTGGGGAGGAATCATGAGAAGAATTGATCAAAACGATTTTGAACAATCAAACATTGATTACATTGAAATTTGGATGCAAAATCCTTATGAAGACAATCCGAATAGCAACGATAAAGGAGAACTTTTTATAAATCTTGGGAATGTAAGTGAAGATGTTTTAAGGGATAACAGGCGTTCTGCTGAAAATGGTTTGAGTAAGGAAACAGATACAACTGTTTGGGGTAGAGTACCTAAACAACCTGTTATAAATTTTGCGTTTGATGCTGATGCCAATCAAAGATTACAACAAGATGTTGGGTTAGATGGTTTAAATGATGTTGGGGAAAGAGCATTTTTTGATAGCTTATATGTAAAAGAAGTTGCTAAAAAATTTGGTCCTACTACTACTGCTTATAAACAAGCTGTTGATGATCCATCGGGAGATAATTACCATTTTTATTTAGGTGGTGATTTTGATGCTGCGCAATTAGATGTTTTGCAACGTTATAAAGACTTTAACCAAACTCAAGGAAACTCACCTGTGATTGGGCAAGGTAGAGAAACTGCTTATCCAACTGCAGCTACTAACCAACCCGATGTAGAAGATTTAAACAAGGATTTTACTACCAATGACATTGAAGCTTATTTTCAGTATAAAATTGATATTGGTAAAGATAAATTTGTAATTGGAAAAAATTATGTAACCGATAGTGTAAGAAGTTCGGTTCAGTTTGCCAATAACGATGTAGCTGAGGAAACTTGGTACCAATTAAAAATTCCAATTAAAGAGTTTCAAAAGCAAGTTGGTGATATTACTGATTTTAAATCGGTAAGATTCATGCGGATGTTCATGAGAGGGTTTCAGGATAGTACAGTTTTACGTTTTGCCTATTTGCAATTAGTAAGAGCCGATTGGAGAAAATATACTGGAAATTTAGAAGCTGGTGGAGAACATAAACCTGTAGATCCAACTGATAATACCCAGTTTGTTGTTTCTACTGTAAATATTGAAAAAAATAGTGGCAGAACACCAGTTGCTTATACCACTCCTCCAGGTATTAGTAGACAAACAGATTTTAGTTCGCCACAAGCTGTTAAACAAAATGAGCAAGCAATTTCATTATTGGTTTGTAACCTAAAAGATGGAGATGCGAGGGCTGCATTTAAAAATGCAACTGTTGACATGCGTCAATATTCCAAACTTCGTGTATTTGTTCATGCTGAAAGTTATCAATCAAAAAGTGGTGATTTACGCGCGTTTGTTCGTTTTGGAACCGACATGATTAATAATTATTATGAATATGAAATTCCTTTAAATTTAACAACTTTAATGGGAACTAGCGATCCAAACGAAGTTTGGGCAAATGAAATTGTAATAACATTAGAAGATTTAATAGATGCAAAAATTGCAAGGAACAATGCCAATTGGGCTTTTACTCTTCCTTTTTCTATTCAAAAAGGAAATGGTAAAGTAACTGTAGTTGGTATGCCCGATTTTAGTCAATGTAAAGTATTTATGTTAGGTATTAGAAATCCTAAAAAAGAAAGTGGTAGTTTAACTGATAATGGACTTCCTGTTTGTGGTGAAGTTTGGTTCAATGAACTTAGAATGACAGAGTTTAATACACGTGGTGGATGGGCTGCTACCGGAAGGTTGCAAGCTAAATTAGCCGATTTCGGAAATGTTCAATTGTCGGGAAGTGTAATTACAAATGGTTGGGGTGGAGTTGATAAAAAACTACAACAACGCGCCATGGATGATACTTACAAATATGATGTGAGTTCAAACTTTGAATTAGGTAAATTCTTTCCCGTAAAGTCAGGTTTAACAATTCCGTTTTTCTTTTCTTATGGTAATACTTTAATCCGACCATTGTATAATCCGCTTAATTTAGATACTAAATTACAAAAAGAGTTAACTCAAACAACCAATCAGGAACGGAAAGATTATATTTCAA
>CAISTO010000249.1 GCA_903888395.1 uncultured Bacteroidota bacterium
GCGGTGGTGCTTTATTAGAATATTTTGAAGGAAAAGAATTACCAGGAATTGCCGCCATTAATAATTAGCAATAGACAATTGGCAATAAGTAAAATAAATTAGAACAAAAGATGAATTGCCGTTAGGCTTTAGCCAACGGAAAAAAATAGTAAATAATAAATCAATAAATGAGTTTTAGAATAGAACACGATACCATGGGCGAGGTACAAGTACCTGCCGAAAAATATTGGGGCGCACAAACTGAACGCAGTCGCAATAATTTTAAAATAGGACCTGAGGCAAGTATGCCAAAGGAAATTATTCATGCTTTTGCTTACCTTAAAAAAGCTGCGGCTCATGCCAATACCGATTTAGGTGTTTTGCCTGCCGAAAAGCGTGATTTGATAAGCAAAGTTTGTGATGAAATATTAACAGGAATGCACGATGCAGAGTTTCCTTTAGTAATTTGGCAAACTGGAAGCGGAACGCAAAGTAACATGAACGCGAACGAGGTAATTGCTAACCGTGCACATGTTGTAAATGGTGGAAATTTATTAGACGAAAATAAAGTTTTACATCCTAATGATGATGTAAACAAATCGCAGTCAAGCAATGATACTTTTCCTACTGCTATGCACATTGCTTCATATAAGCAAACTTTAGAAATTACTTTGCCTGGTTTAACTTTGCTTCGCAATACTTTAGATGCAAAAGCAAAAGAATTTAAAACCATTGTGAAAACTGGTAGAACCCATTTTATGGATGCTACTCCTTTAACTTTAGGACAAGAATTTAGTGGTTATGTACAACAAATTGATAACTCAATTAGATGCATAAAAGGTGCTTTGGTAATGATTCAAGAGTTGGCTTTAGGCGGTACAGCTGTAGGAACTGGATTAAATGCACCAAAAGGTTATGATGTATTAGTGGCCAAAAAAATAGCTGATTTTACAGGATATCCTTTTGTAACTGCTCCTAATAAATTTGAAGCATTGGCAGCACACGATGCCATGGTGGAATTAAGTGGCGCATTGAAACGTACCGCAGTTTCATTAATGAAAATTGCCAATGATATTCGCATGCTTTCATCAGGACCAAGAAGTGGAATTGGCGAAATTGTAATTCCTGACAACGAACCTGGTTCGTCAATTATGCCGGGCAAGGTAAACCCAACTCAGCCAGAAGCCATGACCATGGTTTGTGCGCAAGTAATTGGTAACGATGTGGCGGTTACAGTTGGTGGCATGAATGGACATTTTGAACTGAATGTTTTTAAACCGGTAATGGCTGCAAACGTGTTGCAAAGCGCTCGTTTAATTGGCGATGCATGTGTTTCATTCAACGAAAAATGTGCCATTGGAATTACCGCAAACAACGAAATTATTCAACGTCATTTAGAAAATTCTTTGATGTTGGTAACCGCTTTAAATCCACATATTGGTTATGAAAAAGCAGCTAAAATTGCGAAGAAAGCACATAAAGAAAACAAAACATTGCGCGAAGCAGCAGTAGAATTAGGTTACTTAACCAGCGAAGAATTTTCTGCTTGGGTTAAGCCAGAAAACATGGTTGGAAATTTATAATTTTAATAAAAATTCTAATACCAAAAACGCCAAAATCAGGAATGATTTTGGCGTTTTTTTATTCATGTAATATCATATTTCAAGTTCTGTTTTTTTAAACGTATTTTGCCCCAAAAATTCTAATTAATTTGTCGGGCATTTATATCCATATTCCATTCTGTAAACAACGTTGTTTTTATTGTAATTTTCATTTTTCAACGCAGTTAAAAAATACAGCTGAAATGGTGAATGCCATTTGCAAAGAAATTGCCTTAAGGCAAAATTATTTACAAGACAAAAACCTGCAAAGCATCTATTTTGGTGGTGGTACGCCTAGTTTGTTAAATCAAAAACAATTGTTGCAAATATTTGAAACCATTGAAAAACATTTTACCATTCACCCCAATGCAGAAATTACATTAGAGGCAAATCCTGACGATTTAAGCGAAGAAAAACTATCGGAATTAAAGCATACTCCTATTAACAGATTAAGCATTGGTGTTCAAAGTTTTTTTGACGATGATTTAAAATGGATGAACCGCGCGCACAATGTCAATGAAGCCGAAAATGCCATTGCCATGGCAAAGCAAAAAGGTTTTGAAAACATCACCATTGATTTGATATATGGAACACCCGGATTAAGCAATGAAAACTGGTTACATAACATTCAAAAAGCATTGGCTTTAGGCGTAAATCATATAAGCAGTTACGCGCTAACGGTAGAGCCAAAAACGGCTTTGGCAACCATGATAGAAAAAGGAAAATATGCCGACACCAATGAGGAGAAAGCTGCTGAGCAATTTGATATTTTGGTAAATACTTTAACTGCAAATGGATTTGTTCATTATGAAATAAGCAATTTTGCAAAACCTGAATTCTTTGCAAAGCATAACAGCAACTATTGGAAAGGCAAACATTACATTGGAATTGGTCCTTCGGCACACTCGTTTAATACAATTTCACGCAGTTGGAATGTGGCTAATAATCAAAAATATTTAAATGCTATAGCAATAAATGAATTGGAAATTACCGATGAAATTTTAACAGTTAATAACCAAATAAACGAATACATTATGACTGGTTTGCGCACCATTTGGGGTTGCGATTTAAACTTTATTGCTTTGCAATTTGGCGAAACAGAAAAACAAAGATTGATAAAAGAAGCTGCTAAGTTTATTGACCAAGATTTACTGGAAATAAACAACAATATTTTACTAACCACCGCAAAAGGAAA
>CAISTO010000250.1 GCA_903888395.1 uncultured Bacteroidota bacterium
AATTAATTATTATATTTACTTTTAAAAAAATAGGTATGGCAAAAACTAAAAAAATTAACATTGGTGATGATTATAACTTAGCATGTGAGGAATTTATCAAAATATCAGAAAAAACGGGTATTTTAACTAGGGAGGTGAAAGTGGAACCAAATGCAATAGAACGAGAATTATTGTGGGAAATTACTTGTGCAATTAAAAAGCGAATTTACTCATTAGATATCGATCCAAATGCAGATAGAGATGAATTAAATATACTATGTCACTATGCGATTGTTTCGCTTCATTGGTGTGATATTCTAATGCAGGATGAAAGATTTAGTTTTGATAATGGCAGATTCAGACGTGACACCATTGCTTTAGCCGCATGTTTATTTACTAGAGTAAGTAGGGTATACCAATACTATGATATATTATACTTTGGGTGGATTAGACCTCACTTGAATTTTTCAATATTGTTGTGGACTATCAATTCAATTGTAAATTGCAATACAGATAATATATTCCACAAATTTTCTCCAACTGAGGCAAAAAAAGCTAGTGCGCTTTTTCAAGAATTAAGCTTGGAACAAATTGGATATGTTCAAACTAAGGATTTGCCAAATAATAATCCTTTAAAAAAAATATGGCAGGAAATTTATAATAGGTTTAGTTCTTCTCAAGTCCCTTATGAGTTCTTGTTAAATTATATCTGGATGAGTTCAGATTTACCAGGCGGAATGGGACTTTTGTCAGAAGATAGAGAAATGAACAAAGCATATTTTAAAAAACAAATAATTCACAAACAGTTTCCTTTTGAATGGATTTTTATAAATGATATATTTTACATCAGTATTTACTTAGCAACGAAAGCTAATAAAGAATTAATTGAGGTCGATAAAAAGAGAATTATTGAACTTACTAAAGAATGGATTAAGAATTCATTTGATGAAGAAGTAGAATTGGATAATTATATTACTACACAATTCAACTTATCCCTAGATTCTTATAACAATGATTCAAATGAATTAAGATTTTATTCTGCTATTGAATCTTTATACAGAACATTAATGACTCACTACGAAGGAAATCTCGAAAAAGTCAATAGACAATGTACTAATTTCTTAAAAGACTTAGTTAAAATTGCTAGTGCAAATAATGAAGTAACGGAAGAAGAGAAAAATATAATCGAAAATATTAAAACATATTTATCAATAGATGTTAAACTATTTGATGAAATGAGTGAGGAAATAAAAATTAAAAAAACTGCAAAAAAGGCTGTTCCTAAAGCGGAAAAAGATACAACAGAAAGTCCCTATTTAGATGAATATCCAGGGGAATTTTATTGCCAAAACGAATTATGGTGGAATCAGGGTATTCCTTTAAATATTATGAACTTCCCAAATATTGTTGAAAGCAAGGAGGATGAATCCATTATTTTTAGACGGTTTACCAAAAAAGAAGTTGATCAAATAGTAAAAAAGATTAAAAAAACAGGTGATCTTATATATTTAAATTTCATACGCAAAATCATGGAACGTAAATTCGACTTGCGTGGGATGAAATCACCTTTTTGGTTTATTCCCTTTACTGCATATGGTTGGAATTTTGGGGGTATTATGTATTTTGAACAAAACGGTATATATACAAACGTAGAACATCCAAATTCCATTAAAAATACTGTACATGTTGACAAATGGGATTCCGTTACCTGTGAAAAGGGTTATAATGGGCTTGACCTAGATTATGATTTTACTGAAACAGATGAAAATATATTAACATCATTAAAAATCGAATTTACCCACAATGGCAATGATGGTGCAATAAATGTAGTTGAAACCCATGGTGAAAAATATGCTTCAACCCTTCCAATTGTACTAGCAATTTGGGAAAACGCATGGAGTCAAGTTGTTGAAAGTTCTAAAGGGACAAGCGGTTTTCAATTAGGTCCACCACCAATGATGGAAGTTTTTGAAAATTGGGAGGAATTAATTGAATGGTCAAAAAAATAAAACATGCATGGTAATTTTTTATTGGATGTATTAGAATCATCCTACTCGGTTGATCAAATTGCTATTTTAGAAAATATTTTCAAAAATAATGCTACTATTCCTTTTTTGAATCTGAATGAAAAAAATGATTTCACAAAAAATGTATTTGTAATCGATAGTTATGGAAATAAAAAGCTAATTAGAGATATTTATAATGAAATCGAATACCCCATTAATAGAGGGCCTATTTACTATGTGTCTCATTATGTTTTGAACTATAGCTTTGAAACTTATATTATAATTACACAGGATGGAATGATTTGTCAAAACCCTAATAATAATAAGGAAGTTGCTTTTTATGCTTGGGGTAATTGGAAAGAGGTATTATACACGAAGCATAAAGATTTAGAAGGTGGTGTAATATTGTTGGCATACCCATTGAAGGAAGGTGTAATTGAAATTAGCTTAAGTCCTATTTTAGATTTTAAAAAAAATATCCAGTTAAATCATAATGAAATTGTAGTAAATCAAAAACCATCATATACAAAAATTGCAGAAAATGAGATGAATTTTGGTTCTATTATTTTAAAAAATTTATACGATATCGTAAATATCAATAGGGGAAATGATTTAAATACTATCCCGATTGAAAAATTATATATTTTCCATGAACCAAATTCTATACAATCACTTATTTAAGTGCTTCTGTAAATAATTCTACTATTGGATTTTGGCGAATTCGATCAGCTAGAAATTGATCCTTTAAAATTTTAGTTAATGACGCTTTAGTAGATTTATTAAATTTAGTTGCGGCATCTTTGAAAAGTATTATAGATTGATTTAAAAAATCGGAAGTATTGTAATTACAATTGAAAAATGCCATTTGTAAAAAACAAAAGTTTACATCAAATCCTCCAATTATTTTTTCTAAAGGAGGATATTGTACTTCATACACAATATCAATTAAGTCATCATCAATTCCGGATAATCTAAGCTGCTCTTTCCTTGATTCGATAGTTGCTTCACTATAATCAAACAATGAGCTAATGATATTTCTTGCCTTATCAATGTCATCAACTTTTATCTCTAGTTCATTATTTTCTGTAACTAAAATAAACGCGTATAAACCAAGTGCTATTTTTTCAATTTCTGACAATTTTTCTGGTCTCATTGTATAAGCAAAAAAGCCATGATAGTCCATATGAAAAAACATTTTTTGGAACGCTATATCATAATCATCTGTGTTTATGACTTCCCACTTATTCATAGCATAAAATATAGGAAGATATCTATCTTGCGCTAACAATTTATCATTAACATTTATATCTAAAGCATTACCCAAATCAACTAACATTTCAATAAAAGATTTTTTTAGACCCAAACTCATTATTGAATCAAAAGATTTAATAATATTTGGTATGTCTTTAATATATTCAAAATGATTTTCGTAAGTGTCGCTATCATATATTTTTTCTTGATTTAATTTACACATTAATAAGAAGGCATCAGGATTAGATTCAAATAATAAAAGATTAATAGTATGTTCATTTTTTATACCTTCATCTAAAATATTTTCGGAAAAATGATTTAACCACAAATCGGTAATTTTTTGATCAAATAAATCAAAAGTTTCTTGTGTTTGTGTAAGCCCCAAATAATAGGGTTTTAATAAATAAATATTACTAACAAATCCCAGTTCTAACTGCATGCCGCCATCAAGACCCTTTTCTGTTATTTGTTTCTTTTTTTCGACTTTCTTTGGCTTCTTATTTGTTGGAGAGACTCTCGATTCGAGATTTATTTCAATTGTCTTTATTTTTTCATCATCAAAAGTTCCTAAAAAACGATTACTTGGATCATTGTTTAAGCTTCTTACAATGTCGAAAATGTTATGTGAGCCATACATTTCCTTGCTAGATGGCTCCAATAATTCATTAAGATTAGCCCCATGTTCAACAAGTAAATCAAATACCTCCCATTGTTGGTCTAAAAATGCCAACCTAATTGCAGTTGCTCCTTTTGTAGGATGAAAGTTATTTAGTACAGTTATAAGCGTTTCTACATTTACACCCGATTCTAATAAAAATTTAACACAATTTGCGTGTCCTAAGGAGCATGCCAGATGCAATGGGGTTCTATCATCATTACCTTGTAAATCTAAATTCGCGCCAGCTTCTTTTAATAAAATCAAAACATCCAATTTACCATCCCAGGCAGCATAGTGGGCTGCTGTATAGGCATCTGAGTCATTATTTTCAGCATTCAATTCAATACCCAAGGCAATTGCCTCTTTGATGGATTGGATTTTATAATCAGTAGCACATACTAGAAATATTAAATAATTTTCAACTAAGGATCCGTCCTGGTTAAATTGTAAAATTGGGTATCCACTTTCAACATATTTCGCAACCGCTTCAATTTCGCCACTTCTATAATCCTGAACCGCTTTTTCAAAAGCCAGCTTTGCATTTAAAGCAGTTTTATTTTGTACTGTTTCTTCCTTAGAATTTATTCTTTTTGTTTGGGGTTTTTTTTCATACTGTATTGGCTGATAGTGATTTTCAATACACCATTTATTCAAATCATTTAAAGTACGGTCATCCTCTTGGTTAGTATAAATTAATTGTTGGTCTTTTTTGTAAGCAACCTGCACCTGAATACCAAAATTTGTTAAAAATCTCTTTTCTAGTGTGCTTATTTTTAAGGAGGCTATAATAGAAACATCTTCTCCCTTTTTTTTTCTAACTTCAGATAATGACTTTGTGTTATCTAATTCATTATTATGTTCATCAAGAAATATGATAGTTAGATGAGTAAATTTTTCTGTAAACTCTTTTTGTATACTTTGAATTTTTTTTCTTCCATTCATAGATATATCTGAAGCCATATAATTAAATTTAAATTGTATTTAAAATTAATATAATTTGTTCGATTTATTTTATATTTTTAAGCAGAAATGAAAGATAAAATTCTATATAAATTATGCGCTTTAATGCTTGCATCAGAAAAGACGCAAATAGTTATAGATGATTTATATGAAGATCCAGAAATCGGTCCCTTGGTTAGAAATATTCAAATTGATAGTCCATTTCAAGAATTGATTTTTTCAGGTATTATTTCCGTTATAAATAAAGAAAATGAACTTTTAATTGGTTTTGCTGTAGAAGGTTACTTTCATTATGCGATGTCTAGGTATTTATATACAATTGACCAGGACGGAACTATATTTAAAACCACCGATAAACTTTATACTAATAAGCTTAAAGGTATTAACGATGCAGTAGCTTTTTATTTAGAAATATTTATTCAAAAAGGCATCAATGATTTTATACCAAGGTTTATTGATAGATATCCGAATTGGAGTCGCGCCAGTGCGCGCGCATTAGCACAGGACATCATTTCTAATGGTGTAGGTTTAACAGAAAAGATTTTAAAAGACAAGTCAAATAGCGATATTGTTGTTCTAACCATGGTTATGGAATATTTTGAATATATCAATAAACCATTACCAAATCATCAGCTCGCTCATTCTATCATCAATATATTATCACCTGAGAATATTAATGAATATGGTCTTATCTCTGAATGTATCAAATATGTTGAACAAGAAACATTAGAAATATTTTATAATAGGTACCTATTGTTTACAGAAGAATCACATGAAAAAAATGATAACTTTATAAAAGTTTCCTATAAAATTGGAATTAATTTAGGAAAAGAAATTCTTAAATATACATACAAAGACAAAGCATTAATTATATATGATTATAATTATCAACTAACATTAAATAATGAAAAGTTTACCAAAGAAAATTTATGGCTATTGGGATTAATTGGACATCTTAAAAAGAGTATGGGTAAC
>CAISTO010000251.1 GCA_903888395.1 uncultured Bacteroidota bacterium
ATGGTTAGCCGCTTCTATGCCCATACTAACCCATTTGCGTGTATCAACTGGATTTATAATAGCATCAATCCACAAACGTGCAGCTGCATAATAAGGTGAAGTTTGTTTGGTGTATCTGTCGGTAATAGTTTTTAATAAATCTGCTTTCTTTTCTTCGGTAATTACTTCGCCTTTTCCTTTTAAACTTGCTTCTTCAATTTGCAATAAAACTTTGGCTGCTTGTGCTCCGCCCATTACCGCAATGTTTGCATTTGGCCAAGCTGCAATTAAACGTGGATCATAAGCTTTACCACACATGGCGTAGTTTCCAGCTCCATAACTATTTCCAGTTATAATGGTAAATTTAGGAACCACTGAGTTGGCTTGCGCATTTACCAATTTAGCTCCATCTTTAATAATTCCACCATGTTCGCTTCTGCTTCCAACCATAAATCCTGTAACATCTTGCAAAAACAATAATGGAATTTTCTTTTGGTTACAATTCATAATAAAATGCGCGGCTTTATCGGCACTATCACTATAAATTACACCACCTATCTGCATTTCTACTGGATTGTCGGCAGCATTTTGTTTTGGCTTTTTAGCTTTTACCACTTGTCTGTTATTGGCCACAATTCCAACTGCCCAGCCATCTATTCTGGCATAACCGCAAGTAATGGTTTTACCATATAATTCTTTGTAAGCATCAAAACTATCAGCATCTACCAATCGATTAATGATTTCCATTACATCAAATGGTTTGGTAAAATTAGCAACGGCTTCATATACATCATCCATACTTTTAGCGGGAGCTACAGATTCAATGCGGTTAAAGCCAGCTTTATCATAATCGCCAATTTTACTAATAATGCGTTTTATTCTATCCAAACAATCAGCATCGTTGGCAAATTTATAATCGGTTACGCCACTAATTTCGCAATGAGTGGAAGCACCACCAAGCGTTTCATTGTCTATGTCTTCACCAATAGCCGCTTTTACCAAATAACTTCCCGCTAAGAAAATAGAACCTGTTTTATCTACTATCATGGCTTCATCGCTCATGATTGGTAAGTAAGCACCACCAGCTACGCAACTGCCCATTACCGCAGCTATTTGGGTAATTCCCATGCTGCTCATTACTGCATTGTTTCTAAAAATTCTTCCAAAATGTTCTTTATCTGGAAAAATTTCATCTTGCATGGGTAAATAAACCCCTGCACTATCTACCAAATAAATAATTGGAATTTTATTTTCAATTGAAATTTCTTGTGCACGTAAATTCTTTTTGGCTGTAATTGGAAACCATGCACCTGCTTTTACCGTTGCATCATTTGCAACCACAATACATTGTTTTCCGCTTACGTAACCAATTACCACAACAACGCCACCACTAGGGCAACCGCCATGTTCGGCATACATATCTTGCCCAACAAAAGCACCAATTTCTAACTGAGGTTTATCTTTATCTAATAAATATTCAACCCTTTCACGCGCCAACATTTTGCCTTTTTCTTTTTGTTTGGCAGCTGCTTTTGCTCCTCCACCTAAATATACTTTAGCTAAATTTTCGTTTAATTGGTTGACAAGTTCCTTCATGAGTTGATTAAGTAATTAGTTAATAAGTTGAATAGTTTTAAAAACTAACAGCTATTGCAGCAAAACTATCATTCAAAATGGAAATTCAAAAATTATAAACTTTATATTTAAATGATTTTACTGCTTATAATCAAAGTGAAAAATATTGAAATCGTTTATTTAAAATAAACATTTGCATAAAACACAAAAATACCTACTTTCGCAGTCGGGTAAGCTCTGTACGACCAGCTCCTTTTAATCCCCCAGGACAGGAATGTAGCAAGGGCGTAAAGTTGTAGCGGTGCGATGCAGTAAGCTTGCCCTTTTATATGCCCTTTTTGTGCATTTTTTTTGAGACTTGATATATGAAATCACCAATCATCATTTCAATTACAAGCTCACAATTAATAGGGAAACTATTCAACTAAACTATGAAGTATGGTCGGAAATGATAAGCCATTTATTATTTATTTTTTTAAACAATAAGGTAAAATGACCACCAATATTACCTTTCTCTGCACTTCTAATTAAATTCCATTTCCCTAATACAAAAGCTTGTTTTTTATTAAAACAAATTACCTGTAAAATTTCAAAATTTAGCGTTCCCATGGAAGCGGCATCAGGATACGATTTTTTATAATTATCCAATGTGTTTTTCCAACCGTAAGTGATTCCTTTTTTACCAATGAATTGAAGACTGTCATTTGCCCAATAATACGACATAAATTCATCAATATTTGCATTATTCCAAGCCAATTGTTGATTTTTTAAAACTGCTAAAACCGCTAGTTTTTGTTTGGAATTGTCTTGTGCCATTAAGTGAAGTTGAAATGTTACAAGTAAAAAAAAAGCAGCTATTAGTTTTTTCATGGGTGGTATATAAATTATTATTTAAGCCAATAAATGCCAAAGTGAATCCATAAATTCAGGATCAGTTATTTTTGATTCATTGCCATCTGCAATTATTTTCTCCAATAAAACATCATTCTTTTTACCTTGACTTAAAGCATAGCTATAAGGTGAAAGGCTAAAAGTAGTTAATTCATATTGCGATTTAAATTGATCGGGATATAAGTCACTTAAATCATGTTCAATATGTTTTTTATGTAGAAAATGTTTATCGCCCACTTTTTCTGCCATTTCATAATAATTTTGAACTGCTAAATCAGCAATTGCATCGGCATTAGGCTTGCGAAGATTTTGGTATTCATCAAATATTTTTGTCCA
>CAISTO010000252.1 GCA_903888395.1 uncultured Bacteroidota bacterium
AAATTTCATTCTGAATCCTATAGCCGCTCTTGTTGAGTTTACAGTATTTGAAAACGAAATAGGATCAGTGATATTGTCATTAAATTTTTCATATATGCCTGTTGATTTCTCCCTAATAGATTGAATTGGATATATTCCTTTCATGGCAATTTGTGAGGTTGCTCTGTTAATTGTAAATCCTGCATAAGGAGTAAAAAAACTTAATTTCTTTGAAATAATTGCCCCTAATTGATGTCCAGAAGAGGTAATTGTTAACTTTTGCGAATTTTTGTATTCACTAGTTGTAAGTGCATTTGCACTGTTTCTATCTGCGTCTAAAAAACTACTGCCAAAAGCATATTCTAAATTATTATTGTTAAAAGTATATATTCCAGAAATGTCAATGGGTAATATATCAACTCCCCAAATCCATTGTGAAATAGAATGTTTGATTCCAAAACCAAAACCACTTGATGAAAAATCACCACTTTGAATGGGCATTATTCTAAACATGATTTCAGTTCCTTTTACCAAACCCAAACTTGCTTGAATAAAAGGAATAGCGCCTAATGAAACCGGACTTTTAGTTCCACTAAACGACCTTATTGTATCAAGATAAATTCTTGAATTATCAATTGGATTTAAAGTGGAAACAGCTAATTTTGATCCGTTTCCATCACCAACAATTGTTGGTTGATCGGTATTTCTGTCACCGTTAATAGGTGTTAAAAGAAACTTGCCATTTGGGTCCGAATTAATTCCAATTCCATTTAAAGTATAGGTCTTGGAATCGTTATTCACTATGGAAGCTCCAAAACCAAATCGTATATCAAAACCAAATAAACCTAATGGCTTTGCGGTGCTATACCAAGCATCGTTTATACCACTTGCCAAACCTTTTGTAATGGGTTGCAAATAAGCGCCAATTAATTTTTTTGAATCGCTTTCACCCGCGCGAATAAAACTTGCTGCTTCCGTTTGAGCCAATGCTCCTTTTGAATAAACTAAAATTGCTGTTAAGCAAATTGTTTTAATAAATAAATTTTTCATCTTTTTTAGTTTTAGTAAAAATAAGTTCATTAATTAAATACTACTTACAAAGTAAATATAAAAAAAGGTAACTAAGTATGATAAACTTAAATTGTATAAGGCTATAATTTAATTTACCTTGCAAGCGAAAATTTCAAATTTTACAGTGTCGAAGAAAATTATAATTAAATCTCAAGAGCAGATTGAAGGAATAAAAGCAAGTTCAATTTTAGCAGCAAGAACTTTAAAAACGGTTGCACCATTCGTAAAACCAGGCGTTACCACCAAATATTTAAATGATATTTGTAACCAATTCATGCGCGATAACAAAGCAGTTCCTGCCACTTTAGGTTACAGAGGCTATCCTGCAGAAACTTGTATTTCGGTTAATGATGTAATTTGCCATGGTATTCCTGGTCCTTATGTTTTGCGCGATGGCGATATCATGAACATAGATGTAACCACCATTTTAAATGGTTATTATGGCGATACTTCTACCATGTTTGCCGTAGGGCCAATAAATGAATATGCTCAAAAATTAATTAATGCCACCAAAGAAAGTTTAGCCATTGGAATAAAACAATGTAAAGCCGGAAATAAAATTGGCTATATTGGAAATGCCATTGATAAATACGTAAGTGCTTTGGGTTATTCGGTTGTGTATGAGTTTTGCGGACATGGAGTTGGTTTAAAGTTTCACGAAGAACCAGAAGTTGGTCATTGCAGAACTGAAGACCTTGGTCCCGAAATGGTTCCAGGAATGATATTTACCATTGAACCCATGATTAACGCTGGAAAAGCCCGAGCTAAAGTGGACAAAAAAGACAAGTGGACTGCAAGAACAATTGATGGAAAATTATCGGCTCAGTTTGAACATACCATTTGTATTACCAATGCCGAACCTTTGGTTTTAACGGATATTGACAATGAATTTGTTATTCCAACAAGTGTTTTTTAAATTTTAATCAAAAATATATTTTATAAATACCATGAAATTTTACAATCATAAAAAAAATTTTTTAGCCATTGAAGACAGTAATTTTTGTAGTTATAAAAACTCCAAATATGTTATTCAATCTGCTCCCTATGAATATACCTCAAGCTACTTAAGTGGTTCTGATAAAGGTCCTGAGGCAATCATTAAGGCAAGTCAATTTGTAGAATTATACGATGAAGAATTAGAACAAGAAAGCTATTTGTTAGGTGGAATTTGCACTTTGCATCCCATGGATTTTAAAAATAAAGTAGATGCAAAAGCGGTAAAATTGATTCAAAATGAAACAGCAAAATTAATAGCTGATAATAAATTCCCAATTACTTTAGGCGCTGAACATACCATTAGTTTGGGCTGTGTAAAAGCGGTAAAAGAAAAAACACCAAACGTACACGTTTTACAAATAGATGCACACAGCGATTTACGTTCTTCCTATAACGATAATATTTATTCGCATGCCAGTGTTATGTTCAGGGTTCAAGAGTTAGGTGTTCCTTTAACTCAAATTGGAATTAGGGCGCAGTGCATTGAAGAAGCTAATTTGATTAAAGAATCAAGCCATATCCATACTTTTTATGCGCATGAAATTCGCAATAATCCCAATTGGGCCGATGAAGCCATTGCAACCCTTGGCGATAATGTTTATATCAGCATTGATGCCGATGGTTTTGATCCAAGCATTGTGCCTGCGGTGGGTACCGCTGAACCAAACGGAATGCAGTGGAATGAAACCATTCAGTTTTTGAAAAAAGTAATTGCCACTAAAAATATTGTTGGTTTTGATGTAGTTGAAATTGCTCCTGTAAAAGGAAATATTTTAACAGAATATACCATGGCCAAATTAGTTTATAAACTAATTGGTTATTTAACTTTAAAAGGCATTTAATTGCTAAGCAATAAAAATAAATTCACCACTAATATTTTAAAAAACGATGTACGCAACCCTGAGTGATTTACTAAAAGACTTGTTCGGATTTAACTTGCCTTTGCCCATTCAAACCTTTGGTTTAATGATGGGTTTGGCGTTTGCTGGAGCATTTATGACTTCGGTAAACGAACTGAAAAGAAGAGAGAAATTGGGTTTTTTAAAATCAACCATTTCTAAAATTTGGATCAATAAAAAATCAACAACGGTAGAAACATTAACTGCTATTATTACTTGGGCTTTTATTGGTTTTAAAATGCTAGAAGCTGCTCTTGATTATGATGCATTAGTTCAAAATCCGCAAGAATTTATTTTATCAACCAAAGGAAGTATTTTAGGATTATTGGCTGGTGCGGCTTATGGTTATTATACT
>CAISTO010000253.1 GCA_903888395.1 uncultured Bacteroidota bacterium
ATTATCAATTGATTTTTCAACAATAAAATAATCGTTATTCAACTCAAATGCAGTGCTCCAGTTGAGTTCAACATCATTGTTTTTTAAATAACCCACAAATGAATTTAATTTAATTGGCAATGGATAAGTGGTATTTTCATCGGCACCCATATAATGCCACGAAATATTTCTGTTTTCGTTATCAATATCGGTGGTAATGCCAGATACTGGCACACATTTTAAATTGAAATTCCCAATAGAAGTTCCTGTTAAATGTAGGTTACCAGTGGCCGCAAAAAACACGTTTAAATTTACCGAATTTAAGTCTTGTGTAGTGGCAGTTTTTAAAGCAGCTAAGTTGCTTTTATCAGCACCTCCAAAATAAGCTAACATGGCTTGAGTTCCTGCTACATAATAGTTGTTATAATTTAAATTAGTAAAAGCAGTTGCTGCCGATTGAGAAGCAAAAGCATAAGCTTTAGCACCTGTGGCTCCTAAATTCGTATTAACTATAGAATTATAGAAAATATTATTTTTTATATTTAATGAAGTAGCGCCAGGGCCAACAAACAATGCGAAACTATTAGTAGCTGTAGAATAGCCCGAAACAATTTCGCTTAGCTTAACAGTGTTATTATAAATGTTAATTCCACCCGAGTTTGTGTCTACACCTATTCCAATAATGTTGTCGGTAAAATAGCCACTCCATCCATCTCCACCAATTCTAGAAATGAAGTTATTTTGGATGTTAATATTGCTTGCAGCATTGCCAGTACTAATATATATTCCTTTGCTTCCATAACCTAAAGTTCCAATATATCTATTGGAATCTATAACATTGTTTGAAACAGTTATATTTGTGCAGCCAGGTCCTAAATACAAAGATGGGGCATTGCCATTTAAAGTTAAAATATTATAAATACTGTCCTTGTTTACCAATGAATTATTTGTGTAGGCCATATAAACCCCCGAATAAGAAATATAGTTTGCAGGGTCATTAGAGCCAATACTACTATTTGTAAATCTAATATTATTTGCAGGGTTACCTGCAATACCACTTGAATAAAAACCTACTAAGGCTTTTTCTATTTTAAGATTATTGCAAATAATATTTTGGTTGTCCGCTCCACTTACAACTACTCCAAAAGTATTAATGGCTGTGGTACCACAATTAGTAATTAGGTTTCTTATGGTGTCATTATTAGCTCCCAAACCAATTCCTAAACTTGCAATCAAAATTGATGAACTGTTAGAAGTAGTGGAGTTGGTATTGATAACACTTAAATTACGAGTAATACCTGAAATGGCACCATCAATAATTACATTTTTGGAACCATTTAATTGAATAATGGCAACACCATTATTTCCAGTAATAACAGTATTGGCCAATGTAGGTTTGATGGTTAATTTATTAGTGATAGATGAACCCACAAAGTTATTAATGATGATTGGAAACGTTTCGTTGGTAGAGTAATTATTGTTGATTAAATTAAATGTAACAGGCCCACTTACACCACGCGTGTTCAAATCATTTACCGCGGCTGTAATTGTTACGTAAGCACCCGATGTTCCAACGGTGTATGTTCCGTTCAAAGGAGCAGGAGTAACAAATGAATCAACCACAATATTGTCAACATAAATTCCATTTCCATATCCCGATCTCCATCTAAATTGAACCTTGGTAGTGCCCACTGGCAACGATATACTTTTGGTTCTCCAATGGGAAGCCAGAGTTGACAGATATTCAGTTGTGGTTCCTAAAGTAGTGATTCCAGTATCAACCACACCTGAAGTAATCCATGACCTAATTCTGTTGTAAGTACTTCCATTATAGGCAAATATTGACAAGGAATCCAAATAAGGAGTTCCATAACCAGCAGCTGTAATATCAAACTTTAATGAATCACCAATAATGGTTGGATAAAAACTTCTTGTTTCTAAAACACCCACAGCACCTGTTACAACATTGAAATTATCAGCTTTAACACAACCAATATTTTGTGTAGCATTGTATCCATTGATGGTTGAATTCCATGACAGTAGGTTACTTGTATTTGTTAGGGTCCAACCAACCGGTGTAAGTAATGAACTGAATTTTTCATTGATTCTTTTTACAGGTAAAATTGTGGTAGAAGTAGCTTGATTATTTGGATTATTAGTAGCGGTACTAGTTTGATAAAACGAATTGGTTCCATTGCAATTTGCTTCATAAATTCTGAAATAATAAGTAGTATTTGCACTTAAACCTGTAACAGTTGTTGAACTATTTGTTCCGTTATAAATCAACTGGGCTCCTGAACCACTATATAAGCTGTTAGCGGTGGCTTCTGTTCCATTTAGCGGAGCCGTAAAAGTATTGCTGGTGTTCATATAAACAACCCTCCTACTTCCATTGCCACTGGTCCATGAAACATCCATTTGTGTTGCATAAATATTTGAAAATATAATATTGTTAACCTGAGTGGTAGGTACAATACAAGTTAAACTAAAAGCATTACTTGAAAACAAACCACGACCATGTGTGGCTGCTATTACCATTTTATCGGAACTGCGAATTTGAAGCATATCAACCCTTACGTTTGCCAATCCACTATTAGAAGCCGACCAAGTTGGAGTTGTATTGGTAAAATTAGTAGAAGCCCAAACACCTAATTCTGTAGCTAAAATTACTTCACTTCTATTTAAAGGATTAAACAAAGCCCATCGAATTGGCATATCAGGTAAATTTCCCTCTTTACTTACCCAAGATGTGCCACCATTAGCGGTATACCAAACAGAGGTAACTCCATAATTAAAAAAAGTAACCAATAACTCACTTTCACTGGCACCAATTTCAACACATGAAATAGAACCTGTTGGAAAACTTGATCCTGTAATATTAGTGGTGGTTGGTGTTCCATCTGCCGTGGTAACTTTATACAATGAACCAGCTTCGGTTCCAACAAATAATGTACTTGAGGTGGTGGTATATGGCGATACGCAAATATGACTTGCATAATCAGTCATTCCAGTTAAGGTAACTGTTTGTGCCGAGGTTGGTGTGGTGGTTATATTTTTTATTCTATTTAAAGTTCCTGTTCCTCGGCATGAATATAAAATATGTAAGTTATTATCATAATCGCTTGGATTGATAAATCTACCAGTATTTTGATCATTTGACAAACTTGTACCAAATGAAGAACCACCATTGGTTGATAGCGAATAAGTATTAAACACATACGATACAATTTGATAATTCCCATTGGTTTGATCAATGAAACAAAAAGCACCATCGCCCCCATAAACAGCTACTGTGCTATTCACACCTGATGCTGTAAATTTTTGTGTTCCGTTATCTTGTGCACCGGCTAAAAAATAATTATTGCCTGATGTTGGATGTATGGCACAAGCATAAAATTGGGTAACATTATAATTCTTATTTCTTACAGATATTACATTATTAGTGGCTGCAGTTGAAATAGAACTAGTATAAAAAATACCACCATCATTTCCAAATATTACATTGTTTGAAGAACCTGGTTTAAATAATATAGCATGTTGATCGGCATGTACCATTGAACAAGTTAATGTACTCAAATTATTATTATTACTCCATTTGCTTATTTGAGTCCAAGAAGTGCCAGCATTAGTAGTTCTAAACAAATCAATTGCACCAACTATAACTATGTTAGAATTATTGGGATCGACTGCCATGGTTAAATCATACCAAGCTTGCCCTCTTGAAAAATCAGTGGAAGGAATTCCTGAATCCGCATCTACAGGTTTTGTAATGCTAGTCCATGTTGAACCGTTATTGATTGTTTTTTTTAATTCACTTACTGCATTGTTATTTTCTACAATAGCGTATACGTAATTGCTATCAGACGGGGCGCAGGCTAATTCCACTCTCCCTTTTCCGTTAGTAACTGTGGTAGTGTTTGAAATAGTCCAAGTGGTACCATTTAATGAAGTTAAAATTCGTCCTCCACCCCTATCTGTTGAACTAAAAGGACTTGCTTTTGTTCCAATCCAAATTCTGTTATTGGCACTTATTTCAATATCCGATGCCACAAAATTATTAGTTGTACTTGGAATTAAAGGCAATACTTGAGTCCAACTTGTACCACCATTTAACGAACGCTGAAGCCCGGACATTGATGCTCCATGCCATACTCCATTATAATATCCGCCATCAACAGCTGCATAAATAACACTGATATTCGATTCATTTCTAACTACAATATCATTTACATAATAAAAAGTGGTGGTTGATAAAATTTGATTCCAAGTATTACCCCCATTTGTAGTTTTCCAAATTCCTGCACCTCTGGATGCTGCGGCTCCAAAACCTTCACCAGTTCCTACATAAGCAATCAAAGAATTATTGGGATCAAAAGCAATGCAAGTAATGGCAATATTATCCCAAAAATCATTCACAGATTTCCATGAAGAATCTATATTTGTTATATCGTTATTATACCATAAACCTCCAGTAACACCTCCAGCCCAAACTTTCTTTTGTGTCAAATCATTTGGATCGTATACTATGGCCCTTGTTCTTCCTCCAATATTGTTTGGACCACGTTCTTGCCATGGTGCTGATAAATTTCCCGGAGCAGTTTTACCCAAATTAGTATTTCGCATTTGTGCAATAATTGCTGGCAATCTTTCAGGCGCGGGTCTTTTCAAAGCAGGATCCATGGTTCTTAAAAAATCTTGCTCCCAAGCCAAATCAGGCCTATCTGCTTTATTTTCTCCTTCTTCCTCCTCTTCCTCACTTAATATTTCCGATTCACTTTTTGAGCGATTATTAAATGGATGTTCCTTTAAAAACAAACTGTATTGCTCCCTTGCAGATAATTGTTTAGTTGCTAATAATTGATTTACATTATTTTTATATAATAAGCATACCGCAACTAGTAATAATATAATACAGCTTATGCTAATAAGTCCCTTTTTTTTCATATACTATTTTGAGTTTTTGTAATTATCGATGATTAATTTTATTTTTTTATGGTTAATAGTTATAACTATCCATGAAGGATAAAACTGTTGATTCAAAATCAAATCATCTGTTTTATCATTTACTTGATTATCTTTTGAATCAGTTGAAAATCCAAGTTCTTCAATCGACTTCAAGTAATTGGCTTCCAATTCAAATAACGTTTCATTTTTTTTGTTGATTACAAAATTAATTGGATTTCCATTTACATAAAATGAATCTATTTGAAAATTTTCAGTTAAAATATTTGATATATTGATTTTAAACAATACGCCTTTTCCCTTTCCCATTGCAGTTACATAGTTGCTATAATTAGCATCTAACTTAAATGATTGATTGTTGTTTTGTGTTTTGATTTTGGCAACACAACTAACAAAAAAACACGCCAATAGAAAAATGATTATTTGCTTCATTGGCATGCAATATAATTATTCAACACTTAAAAATTATGATCACTTTTTATTATTTTTAATTTTTCTTAATCATTGGCCTTTCTAATTTAATCATTTAGCAAAATCAAAGAAAA
>CAISTO010000254.1 GCA_903888395.1 uncultured Bacteroidota bacterium
GTGGTGTTTATAGTAGTTACTGTAGTTCCTATTATTTGGTTCTCATTTACTGATGGCGAACTTAAGCTGATTGCTGTTGGTGCATCATTCGCATTTAATACTGTTACCGTAAATGCTTGTTGGAAGTTTCCTCCATTGCCATCATTGGTATTCAATCTGATGCTATAGCTGTTTTTGGTTTCAAAGTCAAATATGCTATTGCTATACAATGAATCGTTCGATATACTGAATGATCCATTATTGGTACTTCCTGTACCTGTTACAAAACTATATGTAAAGCTTGTATTTGATAAATCTGGATCGGTTGATGTTAGTTTTCCTATAAACGTATTTGCTGATAAGTTTTCAGCAATGTTTAAGTTGCTTACTGCTATAGCCGTTGGTACATCGTTTGTATTGGTAACATTAATTACAAATTGTTTTACATATGTACCTCCATTACCATCATTGGTTTGAATATATACATAATATACATTTTGACTCTCATAATCAAATGATGAATTTGTTAATAATTGATTTCCATTTAAATTAAAACTTGCATTACTATTTCCAATATTATTTACAAATGAATAAGTAAAAACACTACCAGTATCTTGATCGGTAGAAGTTAAATTACCAACTAAAGAATTTGCTGATAAATTTTCAGCAATACTATTATTACTCAAAGTAATATTTGTTGGTGCATCGTTCGCATTTAAAATAGTTATATCAAAAGTATCTTCATAAATTCCACCTAAACCATCATTGGTACGAAGCCTAATTTTGTAACTTGATTTTGTTTCAAAATCAAAAACAATTGAGCTTCTGAATGAACTTCCAAAAATATTAAAGGAAGCATTATCTGTACTTCCAACACCACTTACTAAAGAATAAGTAAATGAATTAGATACATCTTGATCAACAGTTGAAAGTGTTCCAATGGTTGAATTAACATTTAAATTTTCAGCAATCGATTTAAAGTTTAAACTAATTGCCGTTGGAACATCATTGGCATCTATAATATTTATAGTAAATGATTTTTGATATAAACCTAAACTACCATCATTGGTTTGAATTCTGATAGCATATGAACTGAGTGATTCATAATTAAATACTACATTAGAATAAAGTGTATCATTACTGATAACAAAGTTTGAATTTCCAGAACTTCCGGCACCACCTACTAAGGTATAAACAAAAGAACCTACTCCATCAGGATCAGAAGTGGAAAGCTTAGCAACAAATGTTCTTACGGATAAATTTTCAGTAATTGATGAATTGCTTAAAGCAATATCTGATGGTGCATCATTACTATCTGTTACTGAAAGTAAAAACTGTTTAGTTAATAAGCCACCATTTCCATCATTTGACTGTATGTATACAGAATAACTTTGTCTGGTTTCATAATCAAAAGTATTATTAGTTCTTAATTGATTATTTAATATAACAAAATCACTGTTATTATTTCCAGTAATATTTACAAATGAATAAGAAAATGAATTATTGGCGTCTTCATCTACAGTAGCAAAA
>CAISTO010000255.1 GCA_903888395.1 uncultured Bacteroidota bacterium
TAAAATTTTTTAAGCATCTTTGAAGCTTTAAAATTGTACCCTAATTTTCTCAAAATGACCAACGATAAATACATGAAACGTGGCGTTTCATCGCAAAAAGAAGATGTTCACGCAGCCATAAAAAACATGGATAAAGGATTGTTTCCACAAGCTTTCTGTAAAATAGTTCCTGATTATTTGGGGGGAGATGAAAATTTTTGCAATATTATGCATGCCGATGGTGCTGGAACAAAATCGAGTTTAGCATATTTGTATTGGAAAGAAACAGGCGATTTATCAGTTTGGAAAGGAATTGCGCAAGATGCCATTGTCATGAATTTAAACGATTTATTATGTGTGGGTGCTTTCGACAAAATTATACTTTCATCAACCATTGGCAGAAATAAAAACTTAATTCCTGGTGAGGTAATACAAGCCATTATTGAAGGAACAGAAGAGTTTGTGGCCATGCTTCAATCGCATGGAATAAATATTCATTCTACGGGTGGCGAAACTGCCGATGTGGGCGATTTGGTGCGCACCATTATTGTAGATTCAACCGTTACAGCACGAATTGAAAAAAGTAAAATTATTTCAAATCATAACGTAAAAGCAGGAAATGTAATAGTTGGCTTTGCCAGTTTTGGGCAAACTACCTACGAAAAAGAATACAATGCGGGTATGGGTAGTAATGGTTTAACCATGGCCCGTCATGATGTTTTATCATCGTTTTATAAAAAATTTAGTGAAAGTTTTGACCCACAAGTTCCAGATGATTTGGTATACACTGGTGGTTTAAAATTAAGTGAGCAAATTTCCGATAATCCTTTAAATGTTGGTAAAATGATTCTTTCGCCAACCAGAACGTTTAGCCCAATTATTAAAGAAGTTTTTGAAAACTATTTTGATAAAATAGATGGCATGGTTCATTGCACTGGTGGCGGACAAACAAAGGTTTTACATTTTGTAAAAAACGTTAAAATTATTAAAGATAATCTTTTTAAAACTCCGCCATTGTTTAGCATGATTCAAAGCCAAAGTAACAGTGAATGGCATGAAATGTATAAAGTGTTTAACATGGGAAATTTATTGGAGTTTTATACCGATGAAAAAACTGCCGATGGCTTAATTGCTTTAGCCAATAAATACCAAATTCCTGCACAAATAATTGGAAGAGTAGAAGCTGCCGAAAAAAATGAATTGCTTGTAAAAACAGCTCACGGTGAGTTTATGTACTAAATACTAGTTTAAAGTTTTTATTACTTTAAACTTTTCATTTCTTTCCAATATTTATAAACATCAAAAAGATTTTTTGGGTTCAATGCTGAAATGAAAAGCATGGCTGATTCTTTTGGTTTGTATACAAATATGATGGCTAATAAACTTAATAAATAGGAGAAAACAACACTGTATGCTGCTCCTTTTATACCATATTTTGGAATCATATACATTTCTAAAGCTAATATAAATATGAGCACCAAAACTTGGTAAATGGTAATTAGTTTTTGTTTGTTTAAAGCCAATAACCATGAACCCCATGCCGTGCCAAAAAATACTGGAATGGTAATCCAAATATGAATTTTGAATATTTCAGGAGCTAATGGAAATCCATCTTTATATAAAAAACCAATCACCCAATCGCCTAATAAATAACCACCAATTGATATAATCAAAGCACTCCAAATCATTAAAGAATATATTTGTGTTAAGCGTTTTAACTGTAAAGGTTTATTTTCTCTGTTATTAATAATTCCTGGAAACAATGCGGCCGAAAGTGCAACAGGAATAAAGAATGAAGCTTCACTGATTCTTGTTGCGGCCGAATATTGACCAACCATTCCCATGTCTTGCAAGTATCGAGCTATTAAAATTTTGTCGGCTTGCTGGTAAATCATTTGCATAAATGCAGAAATAATAATTGGCCATGAATGTGAAAGTAATCTTTTGGCTTCGCTCAAACTGAATTTCCATTTGTTAACTTCCTGTTGGTTTTGTTTGTAAAAAATAAGTTGATTGATAGCCGTAAGAATTGCTTCTAACATAACCATGCTTGCAAACCAACTTAAAGGTGCTTCAAAGTATATTAGTACTAGTTTTACAATAGCTGAAATGATTAAAGTAATTATTTGTGTAATGGCGTTAAACTTACCTTTTACCTCCGATTGAAAGTAAAAATCAATGACACTAAATGACTTAAAAACGACTGCAATTGAAACTAAAAATACAATCCAAGTTCTATCACTAGGATCGCGCATAAAAGAGTAATAAGTGGAAGCAATAACAACCAAAAATGAGCCAATGAAACGTAACCAAAAAGTGGTTCCAATGATGTCATATTTTTTCTTTTTTTCGGTAATTAATTCTCTTACCACAATGCCATCTAAACCTAAAGTAGAAAAAACAGTAAAAATACTTATAACACTTAATGCATAACTTATAATTCCAAATTGTTCTTTTCCCAAAAACCTTGCTACTAGCACACCTACTAATATCCCTGAAATTATTCTAGAAGCTTTTTCAGCTAAAATCCAAATGCTATTATTAATGTAATTGTTGTTTTTCTTTGTCAATTTCTGTGGTATTTATTTTGCTTTTAGCAATAATTTAGCCAATAATATTTTGGGATTGTAATTTATGCAAATCTTTACTTTTAAAATAAAAAATTTCATAGTACTGTCAGTTTACCCAAAATTTATTTCTGTGCTATCGCCAATATTTAAACTTTGTTTATTGCCGCATAAAGTGGCGTCATTTCCTATCAACGATTTTTCTAAAATAGCATATTCTATTTGAGAAAAGGGCCCAATGATACTTTCTTTTAAAATACAATAATTCAAAATTGCTTCATCGCCAATTGATACATTTGGTCCAATGATACAGTTTGAAATTTTACATCCATTTCCAATAAATACAGGCGGAATAATAATGGTATTTTCAAATTTGTATTTTGTGGTATCATAATTCAAACGCTTTAATAAAATAGAATTTGTTTCTAATAAAATATCTTTTTTACCACAGTCGTACCAATTGGCCACATCAAAACTTTTAAATTTATAACCACTATGAATCATGCTCATTAAGGCATCGGTTAAAGTGTATTCGTTATGCGTGGTTTTTTTCTGACTAATATTGCTGTCTAACGCTTCAAAAAGTGCGTGACTGTCTTTTATTTTATAAATTCCTACCAATGCTAAATTAGAAACTGGAATGGATGGTTTTTCTACCATTTTTACAATATTTCCATCTTTGTCAATCTCGGCAACTCCAAACTGGCGTGGATCTTCTACTTTTTTTATTCCTAATAAATTATATGGCTCAGCAATAATTTTTTTCAAATCAACATCAGCAATGGTATCCCCAAAAACAATTAATATTTCACTGTTATTCTGCAAAATATTTTCTTTTGCCAACCAAATGGCATGTCCAACTCCTTTTCCGGTAGTTTGAATAATAAAACTAGCAGTAATTGTAGGATAATTCTTTTGAATATATTCTTCAATTTTATCTCCTAAATATCCAATAATAAATACAAACTCATTGACACCAGCTTCTATTAAACTGTCAACAATATGAGCTATAATGGGCTTACCAGCAATTGGAATTAATGCCTTTGGTTGCGTATGCGTATGTGGCCTTAAACGAGTGCCAATACCTGCTACAGGAATAATTGCTTTCATAGTTTTTTGTTTTAAAAATTAATTTTTAAATGATATAAAAGGACTGATAAGAAATTGGAATTGTTCTTGCACACCTTACCTATGCTTCTTCAAGCAATGTTCTAAAGGCATAAAACTGTTCTCCAAATAAATCTCTTCCATCTTTTTGTAAAGCTGGCGCAAATTCTTCCATATACCTGTTATAATGTTCCATTGTTTCAGCAAAATATTGAATGGCGTAAGTTTCACCTACTTCATCTTCCTGTTTGCTTAGCAATTTTAAAAACCTATAAGACGTGAACATGCCTGTTGCCATTACATCTGAAAGGTGCTTTTCTTTCATCCATTTAACCCATTCTTCGTGAATATTTGGTTCTAAATTAATGGTTACGTTATATACTATCATTTTTTTAATTGATTAAATCGCCTCTTAATTGGCGGTATCTTTTTCTTACTTCATTGATAAAAATACTGCTTCCGTAATTTTCAATAAATTTCTCATATTGCTTTTTTGCTTCTTCGGTATTGTTTAAATTTTTATCGTAAATTAGTGCTAAATTTAGCAATGCATTATCACCTAAAATATCGCTTCCATGTTCATTGATAACAATATTGTATTGAAGAATGGCTTCATTAAATTTCTTTTGTTTGGTGTAAACCTGTGCTTTTTTAAATGCAATGTCGTCACTTAAAGCATGTTTTGGAAACAATATTGCAATGGAATCTAATAATTGAAATGCTGCTGCGAATTTGTTTTGCTGATAATCTAAATCTGCTTTTGCAAATAGTTTGAGCGCATCTTCGTTTGAATCCACTGTATTGTCCTGTATTAATAATGAAAGTTCTAATGCATTATTTGCAATCAATTGTGTAGTGGCAGTTTTCAAAATGTCTAATTGGGCTTTTGCCCATTCAAATTCACCTAAATAAAAACTCAATTTTGCATTTCTAAACTTGGCTTCTTGGCCAAATGGATGTTCTAAAAACTCCTTGTCTACTTGTCCGTAAAGCAGCATTGCATCCCATTCTTGACCTTTTATTACATATAAATCGCCTAAGTCTAGTTTGCATTCAGCTTTAAAAAAATTATCAGTTCCTGGTAACTCTAAAATATTGTTGTAAATGTCAACAGCTTTATCAATATCGTTCAAGTAATATGCATATAATTTACCCAAATCGCGCATACTTTGAGCCGTATAATTGGTTTTTCCGTTTTCTGCTAAAAATGAAATATAGGTTTTTTCTAAATTTTGTAAATCAATCAAACTAAGGTTTGAATTACTTAATAATTTTTTATTACTAGCTTCTAAAATACCCAATTTTGCCGAAAGGTAATAAGCTTTGGTATTCCCTAAAATTACAACTTCATTGAACAAGCGAATGGCGGCATCATATTTTTCATTACTAATGGCCAAATAACCCAAATCCATCATTTTTCGGCCTTCTTCCTTTAATCGTTTGTCTATAGCTTTTGCTTGAATTAAGGCGTTGTCAAAGTCTTTTCGTTGCACATAAAACCAAATCAACATTTCGTAAAAAACATCAGTATTTGGATTGCTTTTTATTTTACGAATCAATGAATTTTTCAGTAACTCAAAGTCTGAATTTTGTTGAATATTATTTTGTAACAAACCTTGCACTTCTTCACTAATCACTGGACTTTGTTCCACGCTTCCCAAATATTCGTCAATCATTAATTGGGTTTGTTTGGTTTTGGCATAAAGTGCTGCTAATTCATTATTAAATACGCTGATATAGCCCAATAATTTTCGTCCATTGATATAGCTTTTTATGGCATATTCTGTTTCGTTGCGTTTTTCAAAAGCATTGGAAACCTCGTTTATTTTATCCTGATTAGGAAGGGTCTTTTTTATAACTTCATCAAATTGTTTAATGGCTTTTTCGGGCTTGTTATTTAATTTATTAACGTAGCCAATATCTACCATGTAATATGCAGCATTTAACTTTCGGTACATTTTTTTACATAAACTTTCCGCATCATCAAAGCGTTTTAGCTTAATGTAAGACTGTAATAGATTATCGTAAAAGTAAAAAGACGTAAGATTTTTATTGAGTAGTTTTTCATACAAATCAGCGGCTTTATCGTACTCAGCATTCGAGAAAAATTGAGCAGCTAATTTCTCTTCGTTGTTTTGTGCAACCATGTCATTGCCAAAGGCAAAAAACAATAGAAAGAGTATAAATTTATAAGCGAATTTCATTTTTATTTTCAATAGCAAATAAAGGTTTTTATTTCTTAATTTTACTAGGATTATTACTTACAAAACTATCCCAACTGGTAGCTTTCTTTTTTGCAGGAATTTTTGCTTTGGTTTTTGCTGTTGCAATGCCTAAATTTTTTTGCATGTAATGGCAATAAGCAGCTGCCAATCCATCGGTGGCATCTAAAAATTTAGAGTCGTGTTGGAACTTTAAAATATGCTGAAGCATTCCCGAAACCTGTTCTTTGGTAGCATTTCCATTTCCCGTTATCGATTGTTTAATTTTTTTTGGAGCATATTCATTTACTGCTAACTCACGGCTCATGGCGCCAGCAATGGCAACGCCTTGCGCTCTTCCTAGTTTTAACATCGACTGAACATTTTTACCATAAAAAGGTGCTTCAATGGCTAATTCGTCTGGTTTAAATTCATCAATTAATCCAACTGTTCGCTCAAATATTTTCTTTAATTTCATGGCATAATCATCGTATTTTTCTAAGTGCAAAACACCTAATGTAATTAATGATACTTGCTTTTTAGTAATTCCAATGATTCCATAACCCATTACCAAAGTTCCAGGATCTATTCCTAAAATAATGCGGTCAAATTCTTTTATTTCGGGTAAAATTTCCAAGTTAATTTGGCTCAAAAAACAAATATGAAAAAATGACAATGGTTCCAATAATTCGTAATGCCGAGGTCATTAAATAATTATTGGTAAATTCAATCGGAAAATTTGCTTTCAAAAGTTTGTTGTAGTTCATATTCATTGGTATAGCCAACGACAATACGTTGCTTAAAGCAAAACCCAATAACGCCAAACGAATAGCTATTAAATCCATTAAAATAATGATGATAAAAATAACCATAGTACCCAAACTGATGTATAAATTTAAATTATTTCGTTTGCTAAAAAGGCCAATTAATACTGCTTTGTGTTCGCTGTTAAGTTGTTCAATTGATTTTTGTTGCCAAACTCTTGCAATTAACATAATAGCAAATCCCGATAATAGATAAAATATAAAACCCATTTTTGTTTTTAAAAAACTCAAATATAATTTTAAAACAAAAGCAAACCAATAAAATTATATAAATTGCACAACTTAAAGGCAAAATATTGGCTTGAAACAGTTTTGGCAAACACATAAAAAATGGATTACGTATTTAAAAATTGCTTTAGCAGTTTTTACCATTGCGTTTATTCTTTATAAATTATTGGTTGCTTATCAAATAGATAAAAAATTTATTCAGTTTCAATTCAACTTTTCATTCCAAAATTCTTTATTCCTTTTGCTGGCTATTTTGCTACTTTTTGCAAATTGGGGATTAGAAACTGCCAAATGGCATTTATTGATTAATCAATTTGAAAAAATAAGTTTTCGTAACTCCTTAAAAGCGGTTTTATCGGGAGTTACTCTAAGCATTATTACGCCAAATCAAATTGGAGATTTTGCCGGAAGGGTCATTCACTTGCAAACTTTAAACAAAATAAAAGGCTCGTTAATTACAGTTATTGGACATACTGCGCAGGTTTTGGTTACCACTATTTTTGGAATGTACGCACTTTTGGCCTTTACCGCTAAAGCTGATTATTACGTTTATATTTATTGGAAGCAAATAGCTTTTGCATTTTTTATCATACATGCTTTTGCAATTATTGCTTATATAAGAATTGATATATTGTATAACATATTAAGTCGGACAAAATTTTTTAATAAAATTGAAAAATACATCATTGTTTTTAAATCGTATTCCAAAATTCAGTTAACAAAAGTTTTACTTTTTTCTATTATTCGTTACACCGTTTTTATGGTTCAATACATGTTGTTATTGCAGTTTTTTGGAGTTCATATTGGCTTAGTAAATAGCTTTATAGGTGTTGTTGCTATATTTTGTATTCAGTCTGTTGTACCAAGTTTTATTCTGTTAGATATTGGTTTGCGTGGTGCTGCCGCAATTTTTGTTTTTGAGGAACTCAGTAATTTTGATAAAAGCATTGAATTAGGTGTTTTGCTTGCAGCATATTCACTCTGGATTATCAATATGATGGTTCCCTCACTTTTTGGTCTAATTTTTATTTTAAAACACCGTTTTTCTAAATGATCTTTTGGACATATTTTTCATACGTTTTAACCGCTGGTTATTTTATTTTAATTGCCTTTTTCTATGTTGGATTATTAGCAATTATTTACCGAACAAAAAAGTCGGAAAAATTAGCTAAATCAAGTAATTTAAACACTTTTTCTATTGTTATTGCTGCTCGCAATGAAGAACATTTTATAGGTAATTGTTTGACCTCAATTACCAATCAAAACTTTGATAAAACTCAATTTGAAATCATTGTAATTAATGACCATTCTTCCGACAAAACTTTAGAGCTTGTAAATCAATTCAAAATCCATCATTCATCATTCAAAATTTCAATCATTGACTTGGCAAATTTTGATAATATTAACAATAAAAAACAAGCCATTACCAAAGGAATTAATGATGCCATTTTTGATTATATTATACTAACTGATGCCGATTGTGTAAGAGGAAATTTATGGTTACAAAGCATCAATGATTTTATTAATATTTCAGCTTCAAAATTAATATATGCACCGGTGGAGTTTAAAGCAAAAAACATTTTCGAAAAACTACAAGCATTAGAGTTTGCAGGTTTAGTAGGAGTAGGGGCTGCCGCCATGGAATTAAAAAATCCAAACATGTGCAGTGCAGCAAATTTAATATTTGAAAAGCAAGTGTTTTTTGAAGTAAATGGCTACACCGATAATGAACATATTATGACTGGTGATGACGAGTTTTTAATGCATAAAATATTTAAAAAATATCCTAACCAAGTAAAGTTTTTATTTGATAAAAATGCCATTGTGGAAACCGGTGCAAACGGAACTTTAGCACAGTTAACTGAACAGCGAAAACGTTGGGTAAGTAAAAGTACTAAATATGAAAACAGGTACATTACTTTAATATTGGTGATGGCTTATTTTTATAATGTGAGCATGGTTTTAAACGTATTTTTTGATTGGCATCTGGCATTGAATCAGCTAGTTTTTAAAATGTTTATAGAAGGTCTGTTTTTATTTACCATGCTTAAATTTTATAATAAAAAAAACTTTATTTTATTGCTTCCTATTGCCGAAATATTTCATATTATTTATGTAATAATTATTGGTATTTGGGCTAATTTTGCAACTTATAAATGGAAGGAAAGAACCCATCACTAACAATATGAATTACGAATTAAGCCAAATAGATTACGATATTTTAGATGTTTTATACTTTGTAGAACCTTTTGATAAAATATTAGAAGAAGTAGCTGCTCCACCCAAAATAGTAGCAGATTGCTTAAAGCATTTGATTGCTAAAAAATATGTGGTTGCCATGCGTTTTGACGAGGAAAAACAAGATTATTTGAAAAGCTTTATTTATGATTCTGACGATATGAATGCTTATAGTTATTTGGCTACTAAAGATGGTATGTTAGCACATAACGGAAGACTATAAGGAATTAAAATTACATTTTTTCTGTTCTTGGAGAGAACTAAAAGCTAATTTTCAAAACACTTTTCGAATCGTTTCTTAGCTTATAATCGTTACTAATTTGATAGGGAATCAACGCTACAATTTCGTTGGTTTTTTTACTTACTAAAACCATGCATTTTTGCTTCTCAAAAACATTAATTTTTTGATCTATTAAATAATCGCTCACAAGCTTATTTCCATTCATTCCAAGTGGCTTGAAGCGGTCGCCTTGCTGCCATGTTTGAATAATAAATTCATTGCCAGTTTTTTCTATGTTTAGGTATAAAAAATCTTTTGAAAAAATACTTGGTTTTTCATTCATTGTTTCAAAGCTAATTTCACCCATGGGTGTGTTCATTTTTTGAATGGTATTATCAATCAATAATGTTTGATGAAATTCTTCTGTTTTTCGTTCACGAATAATAATAAATTCTCGATCAATTAATGCTTCATGTGTTTCACTTTCAAATATAATTCCACTATTATTTTGATGGTTTTCTATTATGTTTAAAATAGCAGTTTCATTCAAATTATATTCGCTCAAAATACTAAAAAGTAAGCTAGTTACAGCAGCATGCTGCATAATTTCAAGGTTAATATAAACTAAGTTATTGCTAGTTTTTACAAACTGGCTTTTCAGTTCATTGATTCTTTCATTGAGCAATATTTCATCAGTACTAATTTTTTTGCTAAGTAAATAAAAATTATTTACTGCGTTGGTGTTTAGTTCTTCTAGTTTTGGAATCACTAAATGCCTAATTTTATTCCGCCAATAATTGTCTTTTTTATTGCTACTGTCTTCCCTAAAATCAATATTATGTTCATTGGCGTAATGAGTAATTTCAGCTTTATTGCTAAATAATAAAGGCCTTATAATGTTATTTTTTTTGGGTAAAATTCCGTGCAAACCACTCATTCCAGTTCCTCGTGTTATATTAATGAGCATGGTTTCAGCTACATCATTTTGGTGGTGTGCGGTGGCAATAAATTGGCAATTGTTTTCCAACGCAATTTTATTAAACCAGTCATACCTTAATTGGCGAGCAGCCATTTGAATTGAAATTTTATTTTCTTCAGCAAATGATTTTGTGTTGAATTTTATGGTAAAATATTCAATATTATTTTTTTGACAAGTGTTAAAAACCAGCTTTTCATCTCCATCGCTTTCATTGCTCCGCAACCCAAAATTACAATGTGCCACAGCAATTTTAGTATTTGATTTTATAAATAAATCAAGCATTACCATTGAATCTATTCCACCACTGATAGTCAACAAAACTTTATCGGAATTTTGAAATAATTGGTTGCTTTCTATAAATTTTTTGAACGAAATTAGCATTGACAAAAATAACTTGGAATAATTTATGGTGTAATTTTACAAATAATTTTGCATTAAATAACATTATATGTATGCTGTAATTAAAAATTTAATAGTTTTGACCCATGCAATATTTTGCCAAAAGATTTAAATACCTTATTGTTTTTATAACATTGGTTCAAGTAGTAAATGCTCAACAAAAAAGTAGAGTAGAGATTTTAGGTGCCGATTTGTTTGAAGGCCAAGTTACACAGTTTGGCAATTCCAAAAAATTAATTGGGAATGTAAAATTAAAACAAGAAAACACATTGATGTATTGCGATTCTGCCATTTTATATGATGATTCAAATACGGTAAAAGCTTATAGCAATGTTAGAATTAATCATAACGACAGCATTCGTATGGAAGGAGATTACCTGAAATATGAAGGAAATTCAAAGCAAGCATACATGGAAGGAAATGTGAAAATGTATGATAAATCAATGACTTTAACCACCAATCAACTTAATTTTGACATGGAAAACAATGTTGGTTTTTATTTAAATAACGCAACGATTATAAGTGATAAAAATAATTTGAAAAGTCAGTTTGGATATTATTACAGTAGAACTCGAAACTTTTTCTTCAAAAAAAATGTGGTATTAATTAACCCTGAATATACCATGAAAAGCGATACGCTGATGTATAATACCATTTCCAAAACTTCTTATTTTTATGGTTCAACTGTTATTGAAGGAAAAAAAGATAAAATAACTTGTGAAAATGGTTGGTACGATACAAAAAAAGAAGTAAGTCAATTTAGTAAAAATGCGGTACTTTATACCGAAAATAAAATGCTAAAAGCCGATAGTTTATTTTATGACAGAAAAAATAATATTGGAAAAGCATTTAATAATATTGAATTGTATGATTCTATTCAAAAAATAAAATTGTATGGAAATTATGGAATTACCAATGGTAAAACTAAAAAAACTTTTGTTACACAAAATCCTTATGCATTAATGATAATGGACCAAAACGACAGTTTGTTTTTATATGCCGACAGTATTTTTTTGTTACAAGCCGATAAAAAATTAAAACAAAAAGAAGCCATTAAAGCATACCATAAAGTAAAAATTTTCATGTCGGATATTCAAGGTGTATGCGATAGTTTAATTTACAAAAAATCTGATTCTACTTTATCTATGTTTTCGTCACCTATTATTTGGAATGGCGTGAATCAAATTACTGCTGATACCATACATTTTTACATTAACAACAATAAGCTTGATTCCTTTGATTTACGTAGTAATTCGTTCTTAATTTCGAACGAAAAAGGACCTCATTATAATCAAGTAAAAGGTAAAAACATGAAGGGTTATTTAGACAGTTCCACTATCAAATATTTGCGTGTTTATGGCAACGGACAAAGTATATATTATGCCAAAGAAGACAGCGTAAATTACATAGGAATTAACAAAGTTGATTGCAGTGAAATGGAATTTTATTTTTTAAATAAAAAAATAAGTAAAGGTGTTTTTATCACAAATCCTGAAGGATTATTTTATCCCCTCGATGAACTTAAACCCGAAGAATTAAGACTAAGAGGGTTTATTTGGAGAGAAAAAGAAAAACCACAAAAGGTTTATTATCAATATAAAAAATAAAAAAATGTTAATTTATTGTGCAAATGTTTGCTTTTTTAAACTAAGTATCTATTTTAGCTAACTCAAATATTTAAAAAACTAAACAAAAAAAAGAATATATGAAATCAAAATTTACTAATTTTTACGCAAAACTAAGTTTATTCTTAGTTGTATTTATTGGGCTAACTGCTAGTAGTGCTTTTGCCCAAGGTTTTGCAGGTGGTAAAACTTATGTTGTTAACGGACAAGCAGATTTAGTTGCTCCTGTAGATACATTTGTGAACCTGATGGGTACTGGAAATGCTGGTGCCATTACTTATTTAAATACTAATGGTATTGATGTTACAGTAGCACCAGGCACTGTTACTATATTATTATCATCTGGATACTCTGGAGTTGAACCTTCGCCTATTCAAGTTGGCCAAACAAATGGTTCTGGATATCCTAACATGAGTTCAACAAGACCAATTGTTTTAAAACCAGCTGCTGGTTTAAACTTTGTGATTTCATCAACAACTACCATAGCTGCAAATGGAAGTTTATTTAGAGTTTTTGGAAGTACCGATTTTACATTAGATGGAAGTGGAACCTCAGGACAAAGAAATATAACGTTTACTATGGGTAATTCGAACGCAACTACCGCTAAGGTTATTGACTTTATTCCTGCCGCTGCAAATAGATTAAGAAATGTTGGTGTAAAAAATTGTATTATCGTTGGTAATTCTGTTGGAACTACTATAAATACATATGCAGGTGTTTATTTTGGCGGAACAGCTTCAAACACTGCACCAGCTTTAGTAGGAACAAACTATAATATTAGTTATGTAAATAATTTAATTATGGCTGTTCAAAATGGTATTTCACATAGAGGATTTGCTTCAAGTACTACATTATTTCCTTCTCAAGATACAGGAGTTAATATTATTAACAATATAATAGGTAATTATAGCAACCCAATTAATGCTGCTAATTCAGCTTGTATTGGAGGAACAACTTCAAATCTTTCAGGTATTTATTTAAATACAGTTTCTAATTCTACAATTTCTGGTAATATTATTAGAAACAATTTACCATTAAGTGTTAATTCAGTTAATGGTAATTTTTCCGGAATAAGATTAGATGGAACAGGCGCTATTGCATTGGATTCAAATATTAGAGTTGTAAAAAATCAAATTTATGGTCTTTATTCAAATGCTACAAGTCAAGGTGTGTCTGGAATTAGAGTTAGTTTAGGAGCTCCAACTTCACCAAGAAGATTATTAATTGCAAATAATTCAATTGCTAAAATAGCAACATTAAATGGTTCTAATGCATTTGGAAGTATGGGAACATATACTTCAGGTATATTAATAGAGGCTGCCACTGCAAATGTTGGATTGGAAGTTTTATTTAATTCAGTTAATTTAACTGGAGATACATTGGCTTCCAATTCTATTTCAGCTTGTTTTGTAACTAGTAGTACTACTTTAGGTGGTATAACCATGATGAATAATTCATTTGTAAATCAATTAAGCAGAACAATAGGAAATGGAATTACCACTTTTGGTAATTTAGCTGGTTACCAAAACTATGCTATAATAGTAGCAGCAAGTAATGTTAATCCTTTTACTTTCTCAAATTTTAATAATTATTTTGCTAACACATTTGGTGGTGGTTATGCTTTTGTAGCAGGTTTAAATAGAAGTAACGTTTTAACTAATGTTTCTACCATAAAAAGCTATGCTAATTTTTGCCCTTCAGATACAAATAGCTTTGCAGTTAATCCTCCAAATACTAGCGATACTTTATGGTCAGTAGCAAGTGGTTTTTCTCATAGAACATATAATAGAGGTTATGCTTTAACAACTTTAAATCAATTCAATGTTGGAGTTTATAACGCTTTAAACAATAAAATAAGTGATGATATTTTTGGAAATCCGAGAACAGGTTTAGGTAGATTTACTTCAATTGGTTGTCATCAATGGTTAGGAGATTCAATTGATATTCCTACTGCTTTACGTGGTGGTATAACATATAATATTGATGGTTTTTCTAGTCCTCCAGTAGCTTCTACACCTAACACAGGAAGTTTTAAAGATTTAGCTGAAGCAATTACCCATTTAAATTCTTATGGAATTGTTGGAAATCAAAACAATGTAACACTTCGTATTTCTTCAGGTTATGCAAGAGAAACAGGTTGGATTCCAGCAATCATTGATTATCCAGGTTCAGATCCTTCTTTAAATGTAGTA
>CAISTO010000256.1 GCA_903888395.1 uncultured Bacteroidota bacterium
AAAATAACATTTTTTCATTTCTATTATAGATTATCTGAATAATCAGTGAAATCCGTTGCTTAATTAAAACATGAAAACAAAAAACAAAAAACAAGATAAGATAAACATCATTACGCTTGGTTGTAGCAAAAATATTGTGGACAGCGAAGTGTTATATAGCCAATTAAAGGCCAATGACATGAATGTTACGCATGAATCGGCAAAGGATGATGCGAACATTATTGTTATCAATACCTGCGGATTTATTGATAATGCCAAGCAAGAAAGTATTGATACTATTTTGCGTTATGCTGAAGCAAAACAAGCTGGCCAAATTGATAAATTATATGTGACTGGTTGTTTAAGTCAGCGTTATAAACCCGATTTAGAAAAAGAAATTACCGATGTAGATGAGTATTTTGGTACTTTACATTTACCACAATTACTTAAAACCTTAGGTGCAGATTACAAACATGAGTTGATTGGCGAACGTTTATTAACTACTCCAAGTCATTATGCTTATTTAAAAATTTCGGAAGGCTGCGACAGGCCTTGTTCGTTTTGTGCCATTCCAATTATGCGAGGCAAACATGTTTCTAAAACTTTTGAGCAATTAGAAACTGAAGTGAAAAGTTTGGTAAAAAATGGTACCAAAGAAATTTTGATGATTGCACAAGACAGCACTTTTTATGGTTTAGACATTTATGGCGACAGAAAATTGGCTGAATTAATGCGCAGGATTTCAGATGTAGAAGGATTAGAATGGTTGCGTTTGCACTATGCTTATCCAAGTCAGTTTCCAATGGATGCCCTTGATGTAATGGCTGAACGCAGCAATATTTGTAATTATATTGACATTCCTTTACAACATACCAGCGATAATATGCTGAAAATAATGCGCAGAGGAATAACTACCAAACGCACACAAGAAGTGGTGGACTCAATCAGAGATAAAGTTCCTGGAATTGCAATTAGAACCACTTTAATAGCTGGGCATCCAGGTGAAACAGAACAAGATTTTAAAGATTTATGCAAGTTTGTAGAGCATAATCAGTTTGATAGATTAGGAATTTTTACTTACAGCCACGAAGATGGAACTCATGCAGGAACCATGGTTGACGATGTGCCACAAGAAGTGAAAGAAGAACGTGCTGCCATTGTAATGGAAATTCAACAAGGTATTTCGGCTAAAATAAACCAACAAAAAGTTGGCAATACTTACAAGGTGCTGTTTGATAGAAAAGAAAATGGCATGTGGGTGGGTCGTACTGAATTTGATAGTCCTGAGGTAGACAATGAAGTATTGGTAGATGCTAAAAAATATTATGCAAAAATTGGCGATTTTGCCAATGTGCAAATAGAAAGTGCTGAAGATTTTGACTTATACGGTAAAATAGTTTAGTTAAATAAAAAACAAGTTAGTCATGCTGTAAGCATCTTCTTAGCTTTAAATAATTACTTACCATTAGCTAACCGCCAAAGAGTAATAAGAATACCGCATTGCGGTACTACGGAATGACCGAATTTTGTTTTGATTTTTTTAAATTATCTCTCACTATGACAAATAAATAAACATCAATGTCAACAAATATTCCAATAACAAGCACAGGACTTATTCCTGCCATTACGAAAGATTATTTAGAACAAAAAGACGTTTTAAAATCTTTTTATAAATATGCGCCAAACATTGACGCATTTGGCGAAGCCATCAAAAACAAACATTTTAGTGCAGAAAATAGAAATGTTTTAGTTGATGCTTTGTTGGAACAATATAAAAAAGCTGGAATTGATTTAGGAGCTAATGATGTAACATGTTTAAATACCTTATCACTTAAAAATACAAATACATTTACTGTAACTACCGGACATCAATTGGTGTTGTTTACTGGTCCATTGTACTTCATTTATAAAATTGCAACAGTCATTAATTTAGCCAAACAACTCAAAGAAAAATACCCGCAACAAAATTTTGTACCTGTATTTTGGATGGCTAGTGAAGACCACGATTTTGAAGAAATTAGCAGCATTTATTTATTTGGAAAAGAAATAAAATGGCAAAAAGAAACCAATTCGAAACCCGTTGGACATATTGATAATACTGGAATTGAAGCATTAATTGAACAATTGATTCCAATTTTAGGCGAAAGAGATACAGCTAAAAAATGGATCAAATTATTGCAAGAAAGTTTTTTATCGAACAATAATTTTAGCAATGGAACTCGGAAATTAGTTCATGAATTATTTAAAAACCAAGGTTTGGTAATTATTGATGCCGATGATAAAGCTTTGAAAATGCTTTTAAAACCAGTTATGTTCAATGATATTTTTGAGCAAAAAAGTTTTGAAGCCATTCAAGAAACTAATAAAACTTTAAGTCAAAACTATAAATTACAAATAAATGGGAGGGAAGTGAACTTTTTTTACTTGCATCCTGAATTTGGTCGTAGGTTAATTAAGCCAGAAGGAAATCACTTTAAATTAAATGATACTGAGGTAATTTTAACTGCTGATGAATTAAAAACTGAAGTAGAAAATTATCCTGAACGGTTGAGTCCAAATGTAGTATTGCGTCCAGTTTACCAAGAATTAATTTTGCCTAACTTAGCATATATTGGTGGCCCAGCAGAGGTAGCTTATTGGTTACAATTGCAACAAGTTTTTGAAGTGCATAAAGTTCCGTTTCCAATTATTATGCAACGCAATTCTTATTTATTATTAGGCAAATCGACCAAAGATAAAATAGAAAAAATGGGTTTAAGCATTGGCAATATGTTTTTAAATGATGCTGATTTAACGGACAAATATTTACAAATACATTCGGCAACAAACTTTATGGATAATGCCAATCAAGTGGATGTTTTGTTACAACAAATATTTGACGAAATAAAAAAAATTGACCCAATTTCAGGAAAAGAATTATTGCAATTTAAATTGGAATCAAAAAAGGTTTTGATGGCCAATTTTAAAACTTACAAAAAAGCTAGAGAGCAAAAACAAGAAGACAATATTGTAAAAATGTTGAAGTTAAAAGAACGCATTTTCCCTAACGGAATATTTCAGGAACGCATAGAAAATATAATGATGTACGATATCAATCTGTTTGAAGATTTAATAGAAAAAGTACTTCAAAATGCGAATGCATTCAGCAATGATTTGATTGTATTGGAGGTATAAAGTGTTTAAGTGTTTAAGTGTTTAAGTGTTTTTTCATACTTCATACTTTCTACTTCATACTTTCTACTTCATACTTTACAACTTTTCCCCAGCTTCAATGCTACAATTCAATTTGTTTTCTTTTGGTGGAATAGGGCAAGTATAATTACTATTATAAACACAATATGGATGATAAGCCAAGTTAAAATCTATATCCACTAAATTTGTTTTTGGTGCTTCAATGTCTATGTATCTTCCACCTCCATAAGTTTCTTTTCCGGTGGTTAAATCGGTAAAACAAATCAGTAAATAATTTTTGTATTCTTCCTTTTTTACCACAGCTTCCAGCACGGTTAATTCATAGTTATTGCCATTTAAAACAAACGAAATTTTTCCGAATTGCTTATAAGGTTTGCTGCTATTATGCGAATGTGGCAATTCAAAATTGGGCATATCAGCAAATTTGGTCAGCGTTGCTTTTACTTTATAACTTTGGTTCACTTCAAAATATCTTAACCCAGTAAAAGATTTCAATTTTACCGTATCTAAAGGAGTAGTTTCAGGGTTAAAAAAATCGTGATCAACACTATTTCTGTGAGCTACTATTGTGTTCAAATAGGCTTGGTCAATGCCATTGCAAGCGCAAAATAAAACACTTGAAAACAGTAAGAATTTTGAGAATAATTTCATTAATGAATTTCGTATTCTTTTACTTGTTGAATCACAAATTTATTAGTACCATTTGTTCCATTATGGACAAAAACCAATAGTTTTAGATTCTCTTTGTTCCAATTAATATCTGTACCAGGATTGATCTCGTATTCATAAGTTTTTTCAAAAACTCTTCCACCAATAATTGAAGCCTTTAATTGTGTACCTGTAGATGGAGTGACCATTCTACGTAAAACATGTTCATGATCATAGTCTTCAATTGTAACACTCCCACTTTTTTGAAAATCAACTAAACTATTTTCAATAATTGCAATACTTATATATTGAGAATCATTGGTAGATGCTGTATAAGAAAGTTTCAAATTCATTCTTATTTTATTGGCTTCTACAAAATATACACCTTTGTTACTAAAAGTATCAATATTTACTATTGAATTATTATTTAGTAAACCAATAGTATATCCATTCCATTTTGTATCATCTATTAAAATAGCGCTTTCACCGCTAAATTTAGTTCTATTGATTGAACCAATTGGTAAAGCACCTGAGCTACCTAAAAAAGTAATAATATCGGCACCTTCGTCAGTTCTAAAATCATACTTACTATCATGATCATCGCCAGGGGTTTTAAATGGTGATACAAAACTATTTAATAATCCTTTTCCAGGATGTATTCCCATTACAAAAACTCTTTTTAAATTAGCTGCTACAATATTTTTTGCTGTTAACTGTGCCCTAGGACAATTTGCACATTTTACACCAGTAAAATCTTCAATTAAAACATTGGTTTGTTGCGGAGCGGGTAAAATATTTGTAATATAAGTAGTATCAAAAATACTTCTTTCAGGTAATAAGTTTAAACCAGTTGGAATTTCTTCTTCACATGCCGAAACCAATAATAAGCTTGCTGTAAAAATTTTAAATATATTTTTCATGATTTATGTATTAAAAATTAGTCTGTAAAGTAACCCTAACACCACTAAATGCTGGTTCTACACGACAAACGCCACCAGTACAATTTACACCTTCTACCTGCTTGATATAGCCAGCGGTCATTCTAGTTGTTTTGTATGTATAGCTTCCAAATATGTTCCAATAATGTACTAAATCAGAACCTTGACTTGCATCACGAACAACTCTATCAACATTTACCATATCGCCCACACTGAATGAGTAATGCGGTGCAATGTTTAATTCAACTGTTCCATTAACAAAACTGCCTAAATCTTGTTTGGTTTGTAAATATTGGGCTTCTACCCTTAACGAACGAGTTGGCGTTAATTTATATGTCATTTCACCAAAATATGTTTTAGCAGTTACGTATTCATATAGTTTTGATTTAAGTTCAAATAATTGTTGGTTATAATTGATGTATTGAAAACCCAACATGGCTTTAAATTTTTTATTGAATTTATGTGATACATCAATATAATGTTCTCTAAAATAACGAGCAGTGTCAGTATCAAAATTTACTGGATTTAGTCGAGCAGCATCAAAATTATCTTTCCCTACCACTATACTTGTATTGATATTGATAGTAGTTTGGTGCTTCTTAAAAAAAGCTGCTTGCGGTTTGATGGTAAATTCCATACCTAATGCATTTTCACCCAATTCCTGAACTACTGCATTGTACCTAGCTAATAATCGATATACATTTTGGCGAGTTAAACTTGGTAAATAAGCAATCATTCCTAAGTTTAAATTTTCTAAAGGAGAAGTACGTAATGAAAAACTTTCAATGCGTTTGTATTGAGCATTTATTCCCAAACCTTTAGTTGAATAAGATAAACTTGTATAATATACTCTTCCATCTTTTAACTCCATTCTATCTTTTATTGGATTAAAAATAGTTTCAGCACTTTTTTGACAATATTCAGTATACAAACTAAATTTTTTATAGCTCAAAGTATTATAAACATTGCCTAAAAACACATTGTATTTTGGAACAAACCTGTCTTTTAAATCGTAATTATTAATGGCACCAACAATATTATTCATGGTGTTTTGGTCAATGGTTCTATTTACTCCACTTGCACCTAATTGAATACTTGTATTTTCATTGAATTCAATTCTATGCTCAATATTTATCCCTTTTATCACTTCCGGACGAACATCAAACCTGAATTTTTGTAAACCAGTAAATGCTTTTATAACCGTATTTTCTGTTGGAGTATAAATTATTCTTGCACCATTGATGGCAAAATCCAATCCAAGGTTTCTGTCTTCAAAAGCCCTAAAAACCATTCCCGTTCCAAACTGATCATAGAAATAACCAACTGTAATATTAAATTTATCAATGTCTTTACTCAAATTCCAAATTCCAATTCCACTTTGTGTAAATGCTAACTGTGGATCAAATAAGGGTGAGTTATTGAACATATCATAACGCACATTGAACTTATATCCTTTTAATTTATAGCTTAAATATAACCACGCATCCGCACTCGAAAGCTCACGTTTATATTGGGTAGTATTGGTGCCAATTTTCGGGTCATTTACATAAAACTGATTGGTGTTTTGAAAGTTCCCAGAAAACTCGCCATTGTCTTTTTTGGAATCTCCTTCTTGTGCACTCAAATAGGTAAGGCAAGCCAAGGAAGTATAAAGGGTAAATATAATTTTCTTCATTCGTTCGCAATTTATAATTATGCAGCAATATAAAAAACTTGAAAATTTGATTTTGTCCAGATACATCGGGATTGGGTTTTGAATGTTGGATGGTTTATTTCTTCAACATTCTGTGTTCCTTATTCGATATTCGTTATTTTTTGAAATGTTTATTTTATTCAAAATTCTAAATCCAACCCTCATTTCGACAAGCTCAATGACCGTAATTTTTTTTCAAATTTCAAATTTCAAATTTCGAATTTTCTTATCAATTCATCCAAAATCCAACATCTAAAATCCAACATTTAACCTATCCAATTTCTTCCATTTTCTTTTGTAAAGCAAACATCTCATCTCTTAAACGAGCAGCTTCCATAAAGTCCATATCCTTGGCAGCTTTTTGCATGCGTTTTTGCGTTTCACCTATCATTTTTTCTAATTTTGGTTTACTTAAA
>CAISTO010000257.1 GCA_903888395.1 uncultured Bacteroidota bacterium
GTGGAGGCAACAGGATTCGAACCTGTGACCCTCTGCTTGTAAGGCAGATGCTCTGAACCAGCTGAGCTATGCCTCCATTGTTTTGGGGAGTGCAAATATAGATTTATGTTTAAAAAACGCAACATATATTTTGCTTTTTGTTAAAAAATGGGCTTTACTGCCTAATAATCTTAGTTATAAAATATGCTACACATTTAAATTTATGTTTATTGAACCTTGTTTTCTATATAAAATATAAGTTGCAAATTTGCGTTTATCTATCACCGTGAAATCAATTTATAAAATAATACTAGCAAGCTTTTTAGTCATTCTATTGGCTTTAACCATTTTTGTAGGCTATTTAATTAGCAATAAGCGAGTTTTAACTGCCTATGTTCTTGAACAAATAAATAGTCATTTAACAGGACAATTAAAAGTTAATTCAAGTGATGTGACTGTTTTTAAGAACTTTCCAAACGTAAGTTTGGATTTAATTGGCGTTTCTGTTAGCAAGTCGGATTCCATCATTTTAAATGCCCAACATGTGTATTTGGGATTTAATATTAAAGATATTTTCAATAAAAAATATAAAATTCAAATTATTACCATTGACAGCGCTGCTGTTAATTTAGTGATTTATAAAAATGGTGAAAATAATTTTGATATCATAAAAAAGGGTACTGAAGCACAAAATGGTGATGATAATTTTTTACTTGATTTAGAAAAAGTAAAACTTCGAAGTATTGACTTCAGCTTTATTGATTTGCAAAGCACACAAAATTACAACACACAAATTCATGAGTTAGAAATGGATGGAAAATTCAAAAACAATGAGTTTGCATTAAATATTTTTACCAATGCTTATGTGAAAAATATTTCAAGTAATGAAATTGCGTTTTTAAGCAATAAAAATTTAATAATAAAAGCAAATATTGATGTAAATAATTCAAAAAAAGTTTACCAATTTAAAAATGCACAAATTAAATTGAATGAACTAGATTTATTATTAAATGGGAATATAAAAAACAAACCCAATGGGAATGAATTAGCCATTGATTTTGATTCAAAAAAGATAAGCATTACTTCACTTTTAAGCTTACTTCCTGTTAAAATACCCCAAGAGGTTTTGGCTTATAAAAGCAATGGTAATGTATTTTTTAAAGGAAATATAAACGGTTTAATTGGGCCTAAAAATAATCCCAAAATAGCTGTCGATTTTGGAATAAGTAATGGAAGTATTCACAATGATAAGCTGAATATTGACTTAAAAAATATATCGTTAATAGGAAAGTTTAATAATGGCGATCAGCAAGACCTGGCAAGCAGTAAATTGACTTTAAATAATTTTAAAGCCACCCTTGAAAACGATGAAATTAGTGGTGATATCAATTTAGAAAACTTGTTGAATCCAAAAATTGATTTAGCACTTTTAGGCACTGTAAATTTGGAAAATTTAGTAAAAATATTCCCTGTTTCTAGTATTGAGAAAATAAAAGGTTCGCTTCAATTTGACACCAAAATTAAAGCGGATTTGGCCAATAATGATCATGCAAGTATTTGGAAACAAAATGGAAATTACGGTAAGTTTAATTTGCTCATTAGTGATTTTAAAATAAAAAACTTTAATAAAACCATTGATAACTTAGCGGCTGATTTTACTTTAAATGGCGCTGACTTATTAGTCCAAAAATGCAATATAAATTTAAATCAATCGGATATAAATATTCAAGGAAATTTAAACAATATTTTAGGCTATTTATTTACAAAAAATGAAACATTGAAAGCTAAAATTTCCTATAAAAGTAATTTTGTAGATTTGGCACATGTAGTATTTATGCCAGAAGCAAATGCCAATGATAAAAAAGAGTCAAAATATAATTTACCACAAAACATAGAATTGCAATTAAATGCAAGCATTGAAAAATTAAAATTTAATAATTTTATTGCTAATAATGTGGAGTGTGCCTTACAGGTTTTGCCCATGCAAATTATCATTAGTCAGGCAAAACTAAAAGCATTTAATGGCAACTTATTATTTAATGCTAAAGTGCTAAATAGTGAACAAGGCAATTATTTTATTGAAAGTAAAATTGATTTGAAAAATGTAAATATTACTGATGCATTTCAACAATGCAATAACTTTGGTCAAGAAAATATTACAGATAAAAATATCAAAGGAATTTATAATGGAAGTATTGATTTTGCTGGTGTTTGGGATAATCAATTGAATTGTAAAACAGATAAAATATTTGCTCAAATAAAAGCTCAAATTTTAAATGGAGAGCTTATAAACTATAAGCCATTAAACGCATTAAGTAAATTTATTAGTTTAAATGATTTGCAAAATTTAAAATTTGCTACATTAAATAATACCATTGAAATCAGTAAAAAAACAATTACCATTCCTAAAATGCAAATTGAAAACAATGCCGCAAATATTACATTAAGTGGAAGCCAAAATTTTGATAATTTTATTGATTATAATTTAAAAGTAAACTTAAGTGATATTCTTAGGAAAAAATTAAGCGCAAAAGACAATGCCTTTGGGGAAGAAGATGAAAAAAGAAAAGGACTCAATTTATTCATCAATATGCGAGGGCCCATTGATGATTTGAAGTTTAAATACAGTAAAAAAGAAGCAGGCCAAAACATCAAAGAAGGCTTGAAAAAAGAAACTGAATCAATCAAAGATATATTGAAAAAAGAGTTTGGAATTAAACCAACAGATGGTAAACAAAACACGAATAAACCAAAGGAAAAACAGAATGAAACGGATGAATTGGAATTTGAAAAAGACTAATATTTTTATACTAATTTTATTAACTTATAGCCATTGCTTTGCACAAAAAAATACCATTAGCAGGATTAATTTTTATGCAACTATCGGTTCTGTTTTTAATGGTTCAATAAACTCATCAACAATTGATAAATTAGCTAAGTACCAAGATTCAATTGCTAGCAGTGAAACATGGCGATTAACATTTAGTCCTCAAATTGGAATAATTTATAAATTAAGCAGAGACCTAGATTTTCAATTTGGATTAGGTTATATTGTTTTAGGTCATCAAAGAACATTAGCTAATTTAAAATATAAAGATGTGACTTTTCCTGGAATTGGCAGTGGCCTTGGCAATGGTAAAATTATTGATAACACCAATGGTGAAAGAAGTATAAATTTAAACTATCGTTATCATTATTTACAAGTTCCATTAATTTTAAATTATCATTTAAATTTTAGATCACTTACCCCGAAAGTTAAAATTGCACTTTCGGGTGGAATAGGATTAAATGTATTGCTAAAACATGATATCAATGCAGTGTTAAGCACTGGTTTTAAAATAGATGAAAAAAGTAGCTTTTCTCTTGATAGTACAGGGTATTCGGCAAGTGTTTTTACACCAAATTTGATGCTTGGAACCATGGTAGATTATAATTATTCAAAACAAATAAAATTTGTTTTACAACCTATGTTAGGTTACTATCCATTATCGGTAACCAATAAAGATTTAGCAGCTAAACCATGGTTTGTGAATTTTAACCTTGGCGTAATTTACACACTTGATGTGTTGAAATAAAAAAAAATCCCATTCAAAAATTTGAATAGGATTTCTAAGTTTATAATCTGAATTAATAACCAGGTTTATCTTCTTTGTCTTTCAGTCTTTCCTTGATATCTAACCTATGTTTTCTAGCGGTATCAATGGCAATATCGTAACCTGCATCAGCATGACGAATAACTCCCATTGCAGGATCGTTATGTAACACACGTTTTAGTCTGCGGGCTGCATCTTCTGTACCATCGGCTAAAATAACCATTCCAGCATGAATAGAATAACCCATTCCCACTCCACCACCATGATGAACAGAAACCCAACTTGCACCACCAGCCGTATTAATTAACGCATTTAAAATTGGCCAATCAGCTACTGCATCACTGCCATCTTTCATGGCTTCTGTTTCGCGGTTCGGACTAGCTACCGAGCCAGTATCCAAATGGTCACGACCAATAACAATTGGACCTTTTACTTGTCCAGTTCTTACCAATTCGTTAAATGCCAAAGCAGCTTTTTCCCTATCACCTTGTCCAATCCAACAAATACGTGCAGGCAAACCTTGGAACGCAATGCGTTCTTGAGCCATGTCTAACCAACGGTGTAAAGAAGTATTTTCAGGAAATAATTCTTTCATTACGCGGTCGGTTACATATATATCATTAGGGTCGCCACTTAAGGCTACCCAACGGAAAGGGCCTTTTCCCTCACAGAATAAAGGACGAATATAAGCAGGCACAAAACCGGGAAAAGCAAATGCATTTTCAACACCACGTTGGTCTTTTGCTTGTCCGCGTAAATTATTTCCATAATCAAAAGTAATGGCACCTTTGCTCTGCAAATCAATCATTAATTTTACATGATGAGCCATGGTATCTAAGGATTTTGATACATACTTTTCTGGTTCAGATTTACGCATGTGGTCGGCTACTTCTTCCACAATTCCTTCCGGATAATAGCCGTTCAAGGGATCGTGTGCCGAAGTTTGATCAGTTAGTAAATCAGGAATTATATTGCGTTCAATTAAACGCTCTAATAAATCAATTACATTACAAACCACACCAATTGATAGTCTTTGACCAGCAGCTTTTGCTTTTAAGGCCATGTCAATTGCTTGGTCAATATCTCGGCTCATTACATCTAAATAACGGGTTTCAATGCGTTTTTTTATTCTCCATTCTACCATTTCGGCAGCCAAACAAACACCATCGCACATGGTAACGGCTAAGGGTTGTGCGCCACCCATTCCGCCTAATCCGGCAGTAACAGTTAAAGTTCCTTTTAAAGTTCCACCAAAATGCTGGCGAGCAGCTTCAGCAAAAGTTTCATAAGTGCCTTGAACAATTCCTTGTGAGCCAATGTATATCCAACTTCCAGCCGTCATTTGGCCATACATCATCAAACCTTTTTTGTCAAGTTCATGAAAAGTTTCCCAATTAGCCCAACGTGGAACCAACATGCTATTGGAAATGATTACACGAGGCGCATCTTTATGAGTTGGTAAAATTCCAACTGGCTTTCCACTTTGAATCAAAAGGGTTTCATCGTCTTCCAAATCTTGTAGCGCTTTTACGATTAAGTCAAAACTTTCCCAATTTCTGGCGGCTTTTCCAATTCCACCATATACCACTAAATCGTCTGGACGTTCGGCCACATCAGGATCTAAATTATTATGTAGCATGCGCAATGCAGCTTCTTGCACCCAACCTTTGCAGCTTAATGTATTGCCAGTTGCGGCATGTAAATCAGTATGTTTAGTCATTTTATATGTTGTATTTTTATTATAAAAAGGAATTTTCAAAAGTATTGTTTTGAAACTTAAAATTTTACTACAATAAATGATTTTTGGTAGTTCACTTTCACCCGATTATTTTTAATAAAAATGATAGTTGAATAGTTGTTATTTTGTGGCTTAAAATAAAAACCAATGGAATTTCCCAAAACACCCATTATTATTTCAATATTGATAGTTACTATTTTTAATTGGTCGTGTAAAACAGTAAAAATTGAAGTACCAAAACCTAAAAGTTTTATTGGCGTTCAGCCACCAAAACCTACATCTATTATTGGTTTGCCAATAAATATTAATACGGAAGGTTTAACAAAGTCGTTGAACAAAAAGTTTACCAATCAGCTTTACAAAGATTCAAGTTTTGAGGATAATGATGGAGATAATTTAAAGTTAACGGTTGTAAAAAGAGGTGACTTTATTGTTTCAACAGAAAATAATGGATTGGACATATCAGCACCTTTGCACATTGATTTTATTTATTTGTTAAGCCTTTTAGGTGGTTCACAGCAAATCAATAAAGGAGTAAATTTAACAGTAAATTTTACTTCAAACCCTTCCATAGACCGAGATTGGAATTTAATATTAAACAGCAAAGGCAAAATTACTTGGGACGATTTGCCGGTGATTGATTTAGGAATTACCAAGCTCGATTTACCAAGTATTTTCGGTGGTTTAATTCAAAAATTAGTCAACAAAATGGCAAAGAAAATTGATGTGGAAGTACCCAAATCTTTGAATATTAAAAAACAAATTGCTGATGCTTGGCTGACTTTAGAAAAACCAATTTTATTAGATTCAGTTAATAATGCTTGGTTAATGGTAAATCCTAAAAACATATTTATTACACCTATTACTTATACAAAAAATCAAATGCAAATAAAGCTAGGTTTGTCAAGTGTCATTGAATTGGCATCTGGTTATAAACCAGTAAATGATTCGTTTGCTAAGCGATTACCACCATTACGTCAGGTCAATAATTTTGAAGAAAATGTAAGACTGAATTTAGGCGCATCGGTTACATTTAACCAAATAAATGATGGATTAGCTAAACAATTTGCTAGCAATCCCATGGCATTTGAAAGTTATGATTACAAGATAAAAATTAACGATGCAAAAGCATTTAATTACGGAAACAAGGTAATGATAGCGCTTGACATAGATGGAAAAGTTAGAACTGGAATAGTTGGGAAAAATATAAAAGGAGTTATTTATGCTACTGGAGTTCCAATTTATAATGCAAAAAATAAAACAATTGAAATTAAGCAATTTGATTTTGAAATAAAAACACGCGATTTATTATTGAAAGCAGGTACTTGGTTATTGTACTCGGCTGCCTTTAAACAAAGCATTGAAAAGCAATTGGTATATTCAATAGCCGATCAATTGAATCAAGCCAGGTTAAGTGCAAATGATGCAGTTAATAAAAAAATGATTGAAACCGTGGATATAAAAGGTTATGTAAAAAACTTAGAGCCAGGCGAAATATTTGTTACTTCAAATGCCATTAGAATCAACATAATTACTGATGGAAATATTGAAGTAAATTTAAATGGATTTTAAAACATTTTGATCAATAAAAAAGCCTATTTCAAAACGAATGAAATAGGCTTTTTTTATTTAGAAATAAACTTTATTGTTTTACAATTTTCATTGTTTTTACAACACCGTTAATACTAATTTTTACTAAGTAAATACCAGCTGCCAAATTGCTTGTATTGCTTAATTTGATTGTACTTAAGCCAATAGTAACAGCTTCAGTTTGGCTCATTAAAATTCTACCACTGATGTCAATTATTTGAACAGTACTGATTGTATTTTCAGTATTTAAAGTTTCAATATTTAATTCATTGCTAAACGGATTAGGATAAATGCTAATACCATCACCAATTGCATCGTTAATTGAAACTTCTTTTATTGGCGATAAAGTAGATTTACCATCAAAATCTATTTGATTTAAACGATAATACAATTTTTGAACTTGATTAATTGCAAATGGATTTTCATCAATAGAACTATAAATTACATTGTTATTTGAATTTCCTTCGCCTTTAACAAATGCAATTGTTTCAAATGTTTTTCCATTAACTGAGCGTTGAACGTCAAAGCCTTTGTTATTGATTTCGCTTGAAGTAATCCAAACTAATTTAACATCATCATTTACTTTTTTAGCTTCAAAATAGCTTAGTTTAACTGGTAAAGTTGTTGTGTTATTTGAGGTAACTGAAGTAAATGCATTGTGCATATATTTACCATTGTATTCGTATACATCAAAAGTGTAGTTAGTAGCCATTGTTAAACCTGTAACCGCAACAGTATTTCCCGTTCCATTATAAATTACAAAGTTTCCAACACCAGTGGTATCACCCAATGAATAAATTGCGCTAGCATTATACAATTTATTATTAGTTGGAGCAACCGCAGAAGATGAGGTTAATCGAGCAACAATTAAACGTCTTTGTCCGTTACCAATTGTGCAACTAACAGTAGCCGTAGTATTTGTAACTGACGAAATGGTAACAGCTGTAGCAGTAGAACTTGGTGTAGCAATATTTACTACTTCAATATCATCTATAGCCCAACCTTCATCTACTACATAAGTATCAGATATAAAGCGGAAACGTACGCGAACATTAGATTGACTAGCAGCACCAGTTAAACGGAAAGCACTTTCAATCCATCCGCTCACTTGGCTACCAAATACTGAACCTGAACCCATATCGGTTGAGAAATAAGGAGGAGCTAAAACGCCACCACTTGAAACATAGTTTACATTATCGTTATACCAAGCATAACTGTTTGTAGTATTAAAGTTAGCGCCTGTTCCAACTATGCTATCCAAACGGTTCCAGAAACCACCATTGATAGAAATTTCAACAATTAAACCATCCCAATCAGTTTCAGCTTTAAATTTATGGCTAAAACGAACAATTGGATCAGCAGTATAAGAAGTAAAATCAAATTGCGGAGAAACGATTGATGCATCGTGATCAATATCGTAAGTTCCTGTTAATTTAGTAGCCCAAGCTTTAGTTCCACTATGCGCACCACTTAAGTATGTTTTAGCGGGCGTTCCTAAAACCCAATTGTTATTGGTAGGGAAACCAACAATCCAGTTTACGCTTGTACTTGTAGAAGAAAGCATAGAATGCCATCCACCTGCACCCGTTTCAAAGTTTTGTGAATAAGGTAAAGTTGAAATGATTGGATCTGTAGTAAAACTATCTATTACACTATAAGCAGTGCCAATACCATTGGTAGCATATGCTTTAAAATAATACTTAGTTGAATGTGTTAATCCAGCAGGGTTAATAGAAAAAATTCCTAATGAAACAACTGGACTTGTAGTTGAGTCAATAGCACTACTTGAAACTGTTAATGGAGTAATAGAAGTATTATAAACTATACCACTTGCAGTTACTGTACTTCCGCCATCAGAGGTTATATTTCCACCGACTGTAGCAGTTGTTGAAGTTAAATTTGTAGCTGCAATTTTTAAAATAGTGGGAATTACTGCTGTAGAATTTGTGGTAAATGTACTATCAGCACCATAAGAAGTATCTACAGCATTAATTGCATAAGCTCTGTAATAATATAATGTAGAAATAGATAAACCAGTTGTGCCTTTTGTAAATGAACCAATAATTACTAATGGATTTGTAGTTGAATCAACTACTCCAAAAGCACCAAGTACGGGGGCAGAAGTTGTACTATAAACTATTCCACTTTTAGTAATTGTTGAATTTCCATTGCTAGTAATTGTACCAGTTAAATCGGCAGAGCTAGTAGTTAAATTTGTTTTTGTACCGGTAAATACTATTGGAGCTGTAGGTGCTACAACTTCAATATTATCAACTGCCACGCCTTCATCTGTTCCGCTTCCATCTGAACCAAAACGAATTCTAAACTTCACGTTTGACTGTCCAGCAGCACCGGTTAAAACTGTTTGACTTTGAATCCAATTTGAAACATTGCTTGAAAACAAACTACTATTATCTGACCACTTATTAGCAGATATTGGTCCAGCAGTACTACTACTATTATACCAACTTAAGCTATTTGTGGTATTATAGTTTGAACCAGTTCCTAAAGTGTTATCAAGTTTAGTCCAAGTTCCACCATTAATAGATATTTCTAAAACACTTGCATCCCAACCAGTTTCAGTTGCAAAATTATGTCTGAATTTAACAATAGGATTTGCAGCATAACTTGTAAAATCAAATTGAGGAGAAACAAGCGCACCATCATGGTTATCAGAATAATTTGCTGCGGTAGAAGTAAACCAACATTTTGGTGAACTATACGAACCACTTAATTGACTTTTTGCGGGAGTTCCAAGTACCCATTCATTTATACCACCAGTAGCTATTGAGTTCCATCCTGTTGTTCCAATACTATCAAAATTTTGAAAATAAGGTAAAACAGAAACTACGGGAGCAGTAGTAAAACTATCCAAACTACTATAAGCTGTTCCTATACTATTTGTGGCATAAGCTTTAAAATAATATTTTGTAGAGTGAGTTAAACCTGAAGTAGAAAACGAATATGTGCCTATTGTAACTAAAGGGTTTGTAGTTGAATCCGTAACCCCAGTTCCAAATAATAATGGATTAGTAGTAGTTGCATAAACAATACCACTTGAAGTAACAGTACTACCACCATCAGAAGTAATATTGCCTCCAAAAGTAGCAGTTAACGCAGTAATATTACTTGCGGCAATTCTTAAAACTGTAGGAATAACAGCACTTGCATTTGTTGTAATTGTACTGTCGGCACCGTAAGCAGTACCTACACTATTTATCGCGTAAGCTCTGTAATGATAAGTAGTAGAAAGGGATAAACCAGTTATGTTTCTTGTATAATTTCCAATAACCACTAAAGGATTTGTAGTTGAATCAACCACTCCTGTAGCACCTAAAACTGGAGTTGAAGCTAAGCTATAAACAATTCCACTTTTAGTAATTGTTGAGTTTCCATTGCTAGTAATTGAACCTAATAAATCAGCGGAGGCTGTGGTAACATTTGTTTTAGAACCTGTAACTACAATTGGTACAGTAGCAGGAAAAACTTCTACATTATCAAAAGCCCAACCTTCATCAGTACCGCCATAAGGATTTCCATCAAAGCGGAATCTAAATTTAACATTTGCTTGTCCAGCTGCTCCAGTTAAACGAGTAGTTGTTTGAATCCAGCCATTACTTTGTGAAGAATAAGCGGAGCTGTACCCAGTAAAAATACCACCTGATGATATCCAATTTGGACCATTATACCAAGCTATACTTCCATTTGAAGAATTAAAGTTTGTACCTGTTCCAAAATTATTATCTAATTTAGTCCAAGTTCCACCATTAATTGAAATTTCGATTGTAGCTGCATCATAACCAGCTCCAAAAGGACTTAACCTGAATTTTTGTTGAAAACGTAAAACTGGATCTCCAACATGTGTTGTAAAATCAAACTGAGGAGAAGCAACAGCTGCATTATTTGGCGAAATATTTGTATAATTACCACTGGTTTTAGTAACCCATGCATTTGGTGAACTAAATGCTGCACTTATGTTTGTTTTTGATGGTGTTCCAACAACCCAATCGTTTGTAGCACCAGAAACTATATTACTTTTAAATCCTGAGTTTGTTAATGAATCAAAATTTTGGAAATAAGGCATAGCTGATACAATTGGATCTGTAGTAAAACTATCTTGAACACTGTATGCTGTTCCAATACCATTGGTTGCATAAGCTTTATAATAGTATTTAGTGGAATGAACTAAACTAGCTGGATTTACAGTTAAATTTCCTAATAAAACAGCTGGGGAAGTTGTAGAATCTATTACACTTGTTCCAAACAATAATGGATTTGTAATGGTTGAATAAACAAAACCACTAGCTGTTACAGTAGAACCACCATCACTTGAAATATTGGCGTTTAAAGTAGCAGTTGTTGCTTGTAAATTTGTTAATGGTAATTTATTAACAGTGGGAATAACTGCTGATGAATTAGTAGTAAATGTACTATCGGCACCATAAGAAGTTCCAACGCTATTGATTGCATAAGTTCTATAATAGTACAAAGTAGAGTTTGATAAACCTGCAATATTTTTGGTAAATGAACCAGTTGTAATTACAGGATTTGTAGTTGAATCAATAACACCTGAACCTCCAATTATAGGATTTGCAGATGTACCCACAATAATTCCACTTGTGGTAACAACTGGGTATTGGTTAATTGCTATTGAACCAGCTAATGTTACAGTATTTGTAGTAATATTTGTTTTAGTTCCAGTAAAAACTGTTGGTGCCGCTGGTGGCGGTGGTGTGTATGTAAATGTTAATCCATTAGTAGGTAAAATTGTATTTGTAAGTGATAAAGTACTAGAGTTAGCAGTTCCAGCGGTTGAAGTTATCCAACTTGTAGTGCTACTTCTATTCAAATAAATTGCACTTGAAGAACCTTTTATTCCAACTTGCACAGTATTTCCACCCGATGCTTTTACAAAACGACCATACATTATTTCTACTGTATTTGAAGTTTCGTTCAATCTAATTTGGAAATCAAATGAATCTAAACTGTTGGTTGAAGAATTATACATTGCATAATTTTTCCATTGCATAACTAATGTTCTGTTAGGTGAACTTCCAATGGTATCAAAACGCATTTGACCTACAGTAGGCAATCCTTGTAAATCGGCATTTAAAGCAGAAATAATATTGTTTCCACCCGAACTGATTACAGAATAAGAAGAGTTTACAGTTGATCCTAAGGCTAAAAAACCATTTGAGTTTACACTAAAAGTAGTATAAGTTGCTCCACCATAAGTAAAGCTAAATCCTATTGGATTTGCGGGAAAACTACTGTCATCATTGGCAGCAACACCAAGCACTGTGCCTGTTGTTATAGGTGTGAAAGTTCCCGTGGTTTGGGAAAAAGAGTAAGTGTTTACTACTTGTGAGTTTGTGGTTTGAATAAAACCAACGCTCATAAGTAATAAAATAAAGAGTTTTGTAAAACTAGTAAATAGTTTTGTACTTGTTTTGTTCATAATTTTATTTTATTAATGAAATGTAAATGTAAGCCTTAAAAAATGAACTCTGTGTAATATTATTATTATTTAAAAAATGTTTTATTTTTTCAGTCGTAATCTGCTTATTAATAGCACTTAAAATCTAATTTTTAGCTTGTTGATATAATTCATTAAAAAGCATGAGGAATGTCATTAGATTAAAACAAATTAAATAAAATCATACTGTAAATAAATGGATTCAATGTTTCAATTTTCATAAATTCATGCTAATAATTTTTCTTTATTTATAATTCAATTACTAAAAAATTTATATTGCCAACCTTAACATACACAAATGAAAAAATACCTATTACTTACTTTCACATTGATCTCCATTGGCTTATTTCAAAGCCACAAAATGGATGAAGGCATGTTTCCTTTATCGGAACTTAAAAACATTAACTTAAAAAAGGTTGGACTAAAAATAAAACCCATAGAATTATACAATCCAAATGGTGTAAGTATCATTGATGCCATTGTAAGAGTTGGTGGTTGTACAGGTAGTTTTGTGAGCAATGATGGATTAATTGTTACCAATCATCATTGTGCTTTTAGTTTTGTAGCTGCCATTAGCGACACGGTAAACGATTATATTAAAAAAGGTTATTTGGCCAGAACACATGAGCAAGAAGCACCTGCTAAAGGTTTAGTTTGTAAAATAGCTGCAAGCTACGAAGACGTTTCGGTAAAAGTATTGCAAGGCACCCAAACCATCAGCGATGCTGCCGAAAGATTGAAAACAATTGCTACTCATTTAAAAGCAATTACTGATGCTGAAAGCAAAGCAAATCCTACTTTAAGTTGCGAAATTTCTGAAATGTTTACCGGTAGAACTTATGTGCTTTTCCGTTATAAATTATTAAAAGATGTTCGTTTGGTTTATGTACCTGCACGCAGTATTGGCGAGTATGGTGGTGAAAAAGACAATTGGGTTTGGCCTCGCCATAGTGGCGATTTTGCTTTTTTAAGAGCATACGTTTCGCCCGATGGAAGTGCTGCTGAATACTCACTTAAAAATGTGCCTTATAAACCTGCAAAACATTTAGTAATTAACCAAAAAGGGGTAAACGAAAATGATTTTGTTTTTGTGTTAGGTTATCCAGGTAGAACATACCGCCACCAACCTGCAGCGTTTTATAAATACCATGAAAAATACATGCTTCAATACATTAGTAATATATACGATTGGCAAATAGAGGAAATGGAAAAACTGAGTAAAGGCAATCAGACGTTGGCTATAAAATATGCTTCAAGAATTAAACAATTAGCCAATACCACTAAGAATTTTAAAGGTAAATTACAAGGATTTAGAAGAACAGGTTTAACCAATAAAAAATACAATGACGAAGCTTTGTTGCAAGATTTTTTAAGTAAAGATGAAACTTTAAAAGCTACTTATAGCAATGTAATTCCTAGAATAAATGTGCTATATGACGATATTTTAAAATTTGCACCTCGTAATTTATGGTACGATCAAATTTATAATGTAACACCTATGTTTTCAATGGCTGGTGCCATTGATAATTATAAAAATGCGTATGCTCTTTTGAAATCAGATGCTGAAAGAACAGATTTTAAACTCAAACAAGGATTGCGTTTAAAGCAATTATTAGCAACTGCATTTAGCAAATACGATGAACCTTTTGAAATAGCAGCTTTCAAAAAAATGCAAGCAGATGCTGCCACATTTAATAAAAATAACCAAGTAGATGCATTTGCCAAAAATATCAACGCAGATGAAATTTACAGCAAAACTATTTTTAAAGATACCAAAATGATTGAAAAATTAGCCAATGAAGACATTGAAAAGCTTTTTGCTTTGCAAGATCCTTTGCTTGATTTGGCAGCTAATTTAAATTTAGAAATCAATTTCTTTGATCAAGAAGATCAAAAACGTGAGGCGGAGTTGAACGCTTTAATGGCAAAATATGTAGATGCAAAATCGGTATTCCAAAACAAAAGTTTTGTACCTGATGCCAATGCAACTTTGCGTTTTACTTATGGTTATGTTAAAGGATACTCGCCCAACGATGCCGAATACCATGGTCCATTTACCACTTTGCGTGGTGTGGTAGAAAAAGAAGATGGCGTGGATTATGAATTAATGCCATTGATTAAAGAGTTGTATGCTGCAAAAGATTTTGGCGATTTGATGAAACCAAGTTTGGGCGATTTGCCTGTAAACTTTTTATATAATCTAGATACCACTGGTGGCAATAGCGGAAGTCCAGTTATGAACGCAAAAGGTGAATTAGTAGGTATTAATTTTGACCGTGCTTATACTGCTACCATTAACGATTATGCTTGGAACGAAAGTTACAGTAGGAGCGTGGCCGTAGACATTCGTTATGTTCTTTGGGTACTACAAAAAGTAGCCAAAGCCGATGAATTGAGTAAGGAGTTGAGTAATTAATAATTACTTTTAGCTGCTTGTATTACTGTTGTTGCTAAACCTGACAGGTCTTGAAGACCTGTCAGGTTTATAATTAGCGAAGAGCGTTACGAATTGTAAATGAAATGTAGTTTAAGCCGATTAGGATTTGCAATCCGAATCATTTATCCCGACTAATCGGGAAGGATTTACAATCTGTTTTTTACTATGCTAATCATGAAGCAAGTATATTTAGCTTCATGATTGTTTACGCATTACAAATGCTAATAATATGAAGTGCGGTTTACAAAACCGCACCGGCTGCTTTTTTTTAATGATCAGTTAGTAACAATTCATTTAAAAAAGTGGGATATACTTGCTCCCAAAATTTATTCAGCATGTTGTTATAAGCATCTTTGCTGGCATTTTCGGGCGTTAACTGAAATCCTTTGATATCTTTTAAGGCATCTTTATATATTTCTTGGTTGTTTTTAACATCTACAATACTAATGTTCATGTTAATATTTGCTTGCAGCATTTTACCCCACATCACTCCTAAATCTATGGTATTTGCGATTACTTTAATTTCATAATCAGCATTTTTTCTATCTGTAACAAAATTACAACCGCTTTCTACTAATTTGCGTTTGAGTTGTGGTTCAATGATATTAAACTCTAAGTTTTTACTTAAAATTTGTTCTTTACAATTGGTATAAATTTTTATAGGTTCTACTGATAATCTAAAATTAGTACTTGGTGCATCTATATTGGTTAAAATGCTTTTTAGCAATCCGTTTAAACTATCACTTTTAATAATCGTAGCAATGTCAACTATAATTTTTACTTGCTGAATCGGGTCTTTGGCTTGAATTCTATTCAATGAAAAAGTAGCAATACCATTTTGGTCGGTTTCGGCACTATTGCCAAAATCAAATTTGGCTTGTGTGGCTTTTAAAGTTAAGGGAACAAAAGGAACAAAACTATTGTTTTCCTGCAATCTTACGGTAGCTGTAAATGGATTATTAATGGGTTTTCCAATTTTGCCTTTTAGTTCTACCACTTCAGTTTTTACTTGTAATTTGTATAATTGGTTTTGAATTTGACTCACAATTTCATTCACCAAATACACTTCATTTCCTTTGTAAACTGTAGCCACATCTTCATTCAAATAATTTTGTAATGCGCTTAATGCTTTGATTCGCAAACGCATCATTTGCATGTAATTATTTTGATAATTAAGTCGATCGGCATTATCCAAAAAGTTAAGCGATTGCTCAATGGCAGCTTGTAATTTTCTGCGTTTGGCAGCTTCATATTCAGCTTTTGAAAGTTTGTAATAAATATAAAAATCCGATTTGTTTTCCCAGCTGTCTACTACCTCAAAATCTTCTACCATGGCCTGCGCCATTACTTTAGTATCGGTAGCAAACATTTGGTTCAATACATTATTATTTTGATTAAGCGAAAGTATAGAATTAGAAGAAACTACCACTTTTATTTCACCAATTAAGTCGTTTAAGGCACGCTTTTTTGCCATGGCTTGGTAATCGGCCGGATTTAACATTTTATTGGCATAGCCAACACCTACATAAAAATTATTATTTACAGGCCTTTGTTGCACCCAATCGGGCTGCTTACTCCTGTCTTTTCTGTTAATTCCGTTGTTTGTTGTGCCGCACGAAACCAATATTATTATTAAGAATAATGGGAATAGAATTTTTGATTTTATAAATGTATTTTTAAACATGGAGCTATTTTCAGTATTAATCAAACATTATTCAAACTTTGTACCACTAAATTTGATGCTGATAAAGTTCGAAATTATCATTTGTTTTATTAAAAACAATAAAACGAATTCCGTAATTTTAAATTAATTAATTTATGCTTCAAAATTTAACCCCTAATTATCATTTTCATTTACGAATTGCAATTGCTATTTTGCAACCTGAAAAAAGTACAATATTATGGGAAGAGTATTTGAAAAACGTAAGCATAAAATGTTTGCTCGTTATGCTAAAATGAGTAGAACATTTACCAAAATAGGTAAAGAAATAGCAATTGCAATAAAAGCAGGTAATGGAAATGGGGATCCTGATAGCAATGCACGATTAAGAGCAGTTATTGGAAATGCAAAAGCAATCAATATGCCTAAAGTAAATATAGATGCAGCCATTTCGAGGGCAACTACCAAACAAGATAAAGACTTTGAAGAAGTAGTTTATGAAGGAAAAGGTCCGCATAATATTCCAATGATTATAGAAACTGCTACCGATAATCCTACCAGAACTGTGGCTAATTTACGCATGTATTTTAATAAAAAAGGTGGTCAGTTAATGGTAAGTGGCTCTTTAGATTTTTTGTTTGAACGCAAAGGAATTTTCAGAATAAAAAATACTGGAATTGATATTGAAGAATTTGAATTTGAAATGATAGATGCTGGTTTGGAAGAAGTAGAAGATGATGGAGACGGGCATTTGGTATTAGCTGTAGCATTTACCGATTTTGGTAAAATGCAGCATGCTTTAGAAGAGAAAAAAATTGAAATTATAAATGCTGAATTGCAACGCATACCAACTACTCCAGTGGAGTTAACCGAAGAGCAAGAAGCGGAATTCAACATTTTATTAGATATGATAGAGGAAGATGACGATGTGGTAAAAGTTTATACTACATTGATGTAATTAGTTAAATCAAAACATAAAAAAAACCGATTCAATTTGAATCGGTTTTTTTATGGATAAAATCCAATGTATTTTATTTGAATAATTCAACTGCATCAAATAAAGTTCCAGGAGCTGGAGTATTTGGATTTGAATTGATTTCTGATTGAGGATACAAGAATCTTCCAGGTAATGTAGTTCCATTATTGATAGGAATTCCAATTAAATTTTTGGTTCTTCTAATGTCATTAAATGCTTCAACTTGACCAAATAAAGAAACATATTTTTCAGTTAATATTTCTTTTAATAATTTAGCATTATCGCTTACTTGAGCATCGGTGCTTACATAATCTGAATATGCTCCAGGCCCAAACTTATCGTCATGCGCTTTACGAACCTTATTTAAATGTTCTAATGCTTTTGCATCATTGCTAGTTCTAGCATAACATTCAGCCAATATTAATTGATTTTCGTTATAGCTTGCTAAAGCAAAATTAGCTTGAGCGTCAAAAATTCCACCATACATGTTTGGATCAACTGGAGAATAATTATCTAGTAAAAAATAATAATCAAAACGCGCAGTTTCATCAGTTTTAGCATTTCTTTTGTTTTTAGTAGAAGCACTATCTAATAAAGCAAACATATGAGAACCCTCACAGCTCATGTAACCAGAACGGTTCCAATCTAAAAAGTCGTAATAGATATTCCATGCACCAGGTGCAGCAGTTTCATGTTTGGCATGAAAATCATTTCCAGCTGAAACACCATCAGTAGCTGCAGCAATGGCACCAGCATAATCTTTTTTGTGTAACAAAGCTCTTGCTTTTAAAGTATTGGCTACTTCTTTCCATGTAAATGTACCAGCATATGCAGTTGCATATTTGTTAGAAGTTCCCACTCTAGCAATGGCAGAATCTAATAAACCTATGCAATAGGTATAAACAACCGACATTTTATCATAAACAGGGGTATTAATACCTTCAACACAAGCTTGACTTGAAGGAACATCGCCCCATAATGAAGAAGTAGTTAGTAGTAAATTAGCTTCAGTTATCATAGCTACACCCTCCAAAACTTTATCATTGGCAGTGATTGCTTTTGCTCTTACTAGTTTACATTGGCCTACGCCTTTAGAATAAAGTTCTTCCCAAGGAGAATTAAAATCACCAGATGTCATGTTGTATTGACCATAAGAAATGTACTGACGATCGTAACCAGTAAATTGACCTGCAAAAATACCAGCTAGTCTAGCTGCTTCACCCTCGTTAAGCATTACATTAGCTAACTGAGCGCCAGTAATCATTAATTTTGGATCTGAGTCGCTAAACTCATTTGGATTAATTTTATTGATATCATTGATATCTTTATTACATGATGTAATAAAAAATAGGGGAGCAAAAAGTATTCCCGCTAATATATATTTTATTGTTTTTTTCATGATTGTATTTTTTAGAAATTTAATTTTAAACTAAAAATAAGTGATTTAGTACCAGGGTTTGTAAAGTAATCTAAACCTCTGCCATTAGATGTACCAGTTAAATTTAATTCAGGATCTACACCAGGGAATTCAGTCCATAACAATAAGTTTCTTCCTGTAAATCCTACGCTTGCTCCAGGGATGTGAAGTTTGCTTAACACTGCTTTAGGCAATTTATAATTAACGCTTAATTCACGTAATCTGAACCAAGAAGCATCTCTAATATAATCTTGTGAAACTGAACCAAATCCTCCACCTAAACCAGTGTACCAGCTTTCATCAAGTAATACTTTTCCTCCACCATAGTCAGCAATGTTTCCTCTAATAGTATAACTACCATCAGTATTTGCAGTAGCAAGTTGGCTAATAGTTTGCCCTCTATAGTTTTTAATAGTAGCGGCTTCATCGGCAGTAACAGTAACTTCATTGGCAGTTTCAGGAGTAACCCCAAAATTATTTAACACACCATAAGTACCAGCCCACATTTGTCCACCTTGTGAAGTTTCAAATAAAATATTTACATCAAAACCTTTCCAAGAAATAACACTTCCAATACCAGCACGGTATTTAGCATTTGGATCGCCCAAAACACCTTCGGTAGCAGCAGCTTTTTTGAAGCCATTGCCATCAAGTGCAAAAGAACCATCAGCATTTGTTTCCCATTTACCACCCCAGAAAACGCCTAGTGCTTGTCCAGCAACTGCTCTAGATGAAGTTCCTGTGAAACCAGCTAAGAAAATAGAATTTACGCCACTAATATCGTCTACATTGTTTTTATTTGAACTTACATTTCCATAAACGCTTAAAGTTAATTTTGAATTATCAATAACTTTAAAGTTCAATTCAGCTTCCCATCCTCTATTAGAAATTGTTGCAGCATTATCCCATTTACTAGTAAACCCAGATGATGCAGGAACATCAACAGCAAAAATGGCACCTGTAGTTTTATTTTGATAATAAGTAGCTGATAAACCAATTCTGTTTTTCAAGAATTTTAAATCAGTTCCAATTTCAAATTCTGTTTTTTGCTCAGGTTTAATATTTGGATTTCCTTGAATTGAACTTCTATAAATAGAACCTCCAAATTGAGAACCGTCTAAAGTTTCGCCCCATCCAGATGCTGATGAAGAATTAATATAATTAGTATTCCAAATATAAGCAGGTGGCTCTACACCAACTAATCCAGCCGAAGCTCTTAATTTACCATAACTTAAAACCTTATTGTTTTGAAGAATGTCTTTGGTAAATTCATAAGCTAAAGTAGCACTTGGATAATAAAATCTGCCTTTAAAAGTACTTGCTGCTTCTGAAGCTGCAGTTAATTGTAAAAACACTTTATCTTGATAATCGATATCAGCAATACCATAAACTCTATTATTTTCTAAGTTTTCAACGCTGTTAAATGGATTCATATTAGCGGTGGTATAATTAATAAAAGCATTTCTATCTTGATTATTCAAAATAAATTGGCTAGCAGAACCACCAATAGTATAATAACTGCGGTTAGTATATAAAAATCCAACAGTAGTATTAATACTTAAATCCTTATTTACTTCAAAAGAATTTTTGTTATAAGCATGGAAACTAATTTCACTTTGTTTTAAAAACTGATCTGTAAATGCACCATTTGAAGCACTAGCAGCCGACAAATAAGGGAAATAAGTAATACGTCTATCGTTTGAAATATCGTATCCAGTTCTTACTGTTAAAATTGATTTCTTAGCCCATTCCCAACTTGCTTCAGGAGTAATAATTACACGTGTTACATCGCTAGTATTTGTTTGTTTGTTCAAAGTCCAACCTGGATTATTATAAGTTGGTGCTGCACTTCCCATATAATTGCGGTATCCTCTATGTGAATTAAATACAGGAATTCCCGCTGCATTATAGTAGGTACCAATATAATCGGTATTATTAAAATCGGGAGCAGTTCTTAAATATCCTAAATATAATCCATCTAAGTTTGAACCTTGTTGAATTCTATTAGAGAATATTTTTGATAAAAAAGTATTCAATGAAAATTTAAATTTATCATTTAAATTGTGAGTATAGTTTAAACGGCCAGTTGTTCTTCTGTAATCAGAATTTCCATTTAAAATACCTTGTTGGTTCCAATCAGACAAATTAAAATAGATAGCACTTTTTTCGTTACCAGATGAAATAGAAATATTGTTATTATAAGTAACACCTGTTCTAAATACTTGATCTCTGTTTGCAGTATTATATTCTTTATTATCTCCTTTTTTAAGAATTGGGTTGTAAACAGTTCCGTTTTCAGCCACAAATTTTGGTCCGCTTAAATTTAAAGAATCAGCTCCTGAACGTAAAGCAATTTTATCGCCCCAACTTCCACCAGCATTAGCTTTCCATTTTCCGCCAGTACCTTGTCCATAAGTACCTTGTTTTTCATATTCTTTATTAATAAAATCAAGCGCTAAAGAAGAGCTAACTTCTACATTGATATTGTTTTTTTTGCTACTTCTTGAACCTCTTTTTGTAGTAACAATAATAACACCATTTGAAGCTCTTGTTCCCCAAACAGCGGCAGCAGCAGCACCTTTTAGCACTTCCACATTTGCAATGTCTTCAGGGTTAATGTCATTTAAGCGGGATTGTTGAACCACTCCGTCAACACCTCCACCAATACTTGAATTACTCATTGGCACACCATCAATAACAATGAGCGGTTGTAAATTACCAGTAATGGTACTTTGACCTCTAATTTGAATAAATGCACCAGCACCCGGATCACCAGAATTTTTGGTAATTGCTAAGTTTGAAACTTTACCCGACAAACCTTGAATTACACCAGATTCACCAGATGAAGCAACTGATTTTCCTTGAATTTGAGAAGTGGAATAACCAATTTTACGCAAACTTTTTTGTTCACCAATGGCAGTTACCCTTACTTCATCAAGCATTAATGGATCTTTTACAAGAGTAATGTTTAAACCAGTAGTAGGTGAATTTTGGTCTACAACAATTTCTTTAACTGTCATACCCAAAAAGCGGATTTTCAAAGTAGCCCCAGCTTCAGGAATATTTATACTGAATTTACCATTTTCATCGGTGGTAGTTCCAGTAGTAGATCCTTTAACGGCTACTGTAGCGCCAATAATTGGTTCGCTACCATCAGTCACAAGGCCTGTTACAGTCCTATTTTGTGACCAAACTGTTAGTATGGAAATCATCCATACAAACAAAAAACTTAACAATTTTCTCTTCATATTTTTTTAAATTATCAAAATTCAAATTGGAAAACTTATAGCACAAATACTATAAAAAAAATTAAAAATTTAAAATGATTATGATTTTCAGGCAATTAAAAAATCCACTTTTCCACTTATCATAAATATATTTCTCAAAAATCAAGATTTTTAGCACCCTTCATTTTGACCAAAGCCTATTTTTTTTATAAATTTTATCATAAGTTTTTAATGTTTAACATTAACATAATATGATTTTTTTCCAAACTACTTCATCAGGTGTATTTTAGTATAAATATTTTAGCATTTTTAATTGATAATTTTTTTCTTTTTTATTTAAATGTTATCAAGTATTATTTAATTATAAAATATGAAAAATTGTTTCAAACATTGTATTTGCTTAATGTTGTAATCTTTATAATTAAGTTTATAAGTTTAATTTTAAAAATAATTCAAAGTATAATCATGATCGAATTTGCCAATAAGTTAGAAGATTACCGAAACCAACTTTCACATTTAGACAATAAAATTATTGAATTATTGAGCCAAAGGGCTTTGATATCGAAAGAAATTGGAATTTTAAAAACAAATAATAAAATTGAAATTTATCAAAATGATTTTTGGGAAAAATCGCAATTAATTAGAAGTAAAACTATTGAATCTACTAGTTTGAATGGTGCTATTTCGAATCAAATTTTTGATTTAATACACCAACAATCATTGCTAATTCAAGAAGACATTTTAAAACAAAAAAATGCATAATAATTTGGAATTACTTTCTCCCGCAGGTTCTTACGAATCGTTGATGGCGGCTATTCATGCTGGCTGTAATTCAATATATTTTGGAATAGAACAACTGAATATGCGTGCGCGTTCAAATATCAATTTTACCATTGAAGACTTAGGAAAGATTTCAAAAATTTGTAAGGAAAATAATATCAAATCGTATTTAACTTTAAATACCGTTGTTTTTGATCACGATATTTCGTTAATGAAACGAATTGTAGATGCCGCTAAAGCAAATGGCATTAGCGCAATCATAGCAACAGATTTGTCGGTTTTGAATTATGCCAAAAAAGTGCAAATGAATGTTCATATTTCTACCCAATCAAATATCACAAATATTGACACCGTTGAATTTTTCTCTGTTTATTCCGATGTAATGGTTTTGGCGCGAGAACTTAGTTTAACGCAAGTAGGTGAAATTACCAATGAAATAAAAAGACGTGATATTACTGGACCTTCGGGTGAGTTAGTAAAAATTGAAATATTTGGTCACGGAGCATTGTGCATGGCAGTTTCGGGTAAATGTTATTTAAGTTTACATTCTAATTATGCCTCGGCAAATAGAGGTGCTTGTATTCAAAATTGCCGCAAAAGTTATGTAGTAATTGACAAAGAAGATGGCGTGGAATTAGAAATTGACAACGAATATATTATGTCGGCTAAGGATTTATGCACCATTGATTTTATGGATCAAATTATTCAGTCAGGAGTTGCTGTATTAAAAATTGAGGGTAGAGGAAGAAGTGCTGATTATGTTTCTACTGTTACCAAATGCTACCGTGAGGCCATTGATTCGTACTATAATAACTCATTTACAAATGAAAAAATAGTAGCATGGAGAAACCAATTATCTACAGTTTATAACAGAGGTTTTTGGGATGGATATTATCTTGGAAAAACAATGGGTGAATGGAGCAATGAATATGGTTCAAAAGCTACCAAACGAAAGGTAATGATCGGCAAGGGAATTCGGTATTTTAAAGAAGCTAAAGTGGGCGAATTCCAGTTAGAAGCTCAAACACTTTCTGTAGGTGATGAAATTTTAATTACTGGTCCAACTACCGGTGTGGTTCAAACTTTTGTAAAAGAAATGCGTTTGGATAATATCAATATCATTAAAGTAAATAAAGGAGATTCGTTTACCATTCAATTAGATGAATTGATAAGACCATCAGACAAATTATTTAAACTGGTTCCCACCAATGATTAGAATAGTTCAGCAACGGGCTAAATGTATAGGTTGTAATATATGTGAGGAAGCCGCACCTTACCGCTGGCGAATGTCAAAGAAAGATGGAAAATGCACGTTAATAGGTGGAACAGAGAAGAAAGGTTTTTTTTCTATATCTGTTGGCGATGACGAATGGGACGACCAAGTTAAAGCAGCCAAACATTGCCCTGTGAATATTATAAAAATAGGGAAGTTTTAACTACCTAAAAATACATTTTACAAACAAATATTCCTGCAATTACACAAACAAAATCTACCAAAAGCATAATGCTTAAAGTATAGCGACTGTCTTTAATATTTACCGAGCCAAAATACAATGCCACTACATAAAAAGTAGTTTCTGCAGCGCCTTGAAACAAGCAAGACAATTGGCCTGTAAGGCTATCGGGGCCATAAGTTTTCATGGCATCAAGCATAAATCCACGGGAACCGCCTGCGCTAAACGGACGCATAATAGCAACAGGAATGGCATTTATAATTTGAGGATCTACTTTAAAAATATTCATTACAGAAGTAATTCCTCCCATTACAATATTCATTAATCCTGAATTGCGAAAAATACTCAATGCCACTAACATGGCAATCATATAAGGCAACACACGAACTCCAGTTGTAAATCCATCTTTAGCACCGTTTACAAACGAGTCGAAAATATTGGTATTATTGGCTTTAAAAACTTTTTCGTGCAAAATTCCGTAGCCAATAATTCCTAAAATGATGAATAATAAAACAGCATTACTTAAGTTGCCAGTAAAATGAAATTTTTCAATTCCATCTAATTTATTTACATAAAATAATACTAATCCAATTAGTGCACTTACGGCAGTTACAAATCCTAAAACCACTAAGTTTATCAAATTAATTCTTTGCTTTATACTCACAAATATGAGTGCTGCCAAGGTTCCTACAAATGAAGTAATAATGGTTGGAAGCATAATATCGGAGGGATTGGTAGCATTTTGCGCAGCTCTGTAACCAATAATAGAAGTTGGAATTAAAGTTAAGCCTGCTGCATGCAAACACAAAAACATAATTTGACTATTGGAGGCCTTCTCTTTATCGGTATTTACATCCTGCATGCTTTCCATGGCTTTAAGACCAAAAGGGGTGGCAGCATTGTCTAATCCTAAAAAATTTGCAGCAAAATTCATCGTCATAAAACCATAGGCAGCATGCCCTTTGGGCAATTCCGGGAAAATACGCGCAAAGAAAGGTGTTAACACTTTTGCCAATTTGGTAATGGCATTGGAGTCGTTTAACAAATGCAATAAACCACAGAAAAAAGTGAGGTAACCAATTAGTGGCAACCAAATATCAATGATAGTATTTTTACAAGTAACAAATATGCCATCGGCCGATTGTTTGCCTTTGCAAACTTCTACAATTCCATTGTCTAATAACTTGTAAACAGTATCGTTTTGGGTAAATCCAGTTGCTTTATTCAACACCATATTTGCATACAAAATAGAATCACTATTTTGAAAAAAAGTAGCTTGATGCTCCGCAATGACTAAAGCATCGTTTTGCTTTCCGTTAACCATTTGGCCAAGGTTATAAAGCTGATTGCTGCCAAGCATATAAAAAATAAATAGGATGCTTAACGCAATGATATAAGACCAAAATCTGCTTAATGCCATGTTTTTAATGATGAATGATGAATGTTTGATAAAAAATTAAAGCCGAATGATAGATTTTTTATTTTAAATATCTAAAATTTTTTATTCAACAAATGTGATTTATACTTAAATATACATTTGAAATTACTCAATTTTATTTACCTTCAATTTATTGCGGTAACTAGAAAAAATACTTGATTTTGATACAAAACCAACATATTTACCATTTTTAATTACTGGTAAATTCCATGCGCCTGTTTCATCAAAAAGTTTCATCACATTTTCCATACTTTCATTTTCAATGATTATTGCAGGAGCATTCGTCATTAAGTCGCTAACAAATACATTGTCGTAAAGCTCAGTTTTGAACATAATTTCTCTAATATTATCTAATAAAATAACGCCAAGAAGCTTGTATTCATTATCAATAACAGGGAAAATATTTCGCTTAGATTTAGCAATTAACTCCACCATATTTCCTAAACTATTGGTAGAATAAATGGTTTGAAAATTAGTTTCTATTAAGTTAGAAGTAGAGATGGTAGCCAATATATTTTGGTCTTTATCGTTGGTAAAAACATCGCCACTCATGGCCAACTTTTTTACATCCATTGAATAAGGTTCAAAATATTTTGAAATGGCAAAACTGATGGAAGAAACAATCATTAAAGGAATCATTAAGTTATAACCACCGGTAATTTCAGCAATTAAAAATATAGCCGTTAATGGAGCATGATATATTCCACTTAAAATTCCTGCCATCCCTACTAAAGTAAAATTGCTAATGGGTAAATTTGTTAAATTGAGCAGATTTAAAACTTTTGAAAAAAAGTATCCTAAATAAGCTCCCACAAATAACGAAGGCGCGAAATTTCCCCCATTTCCTCCACTTCCCAAAGTAATGGCGGTAGCTATTGATTTTAAAAAAATCAACATACCAACTGCTGCCAAAACCAACCATTCATTGTTTTGATAATTGTGAAAAATACTTCCATCTAAAATATTTTCTGGTTGCAACATTGAAAGCGATTTGATACTTTGATATCCTTCACCAAAAAGTGATGGAAAAATAAAAATAAGTGCTGCCAGTAATATTCCGCCAATAATTACATTTAAATAAACTTTACTTTTTCTTCTGCTAAAAAGTGCTTCTATTTTCGAAAAAGTGCGAGAGTGATAAACAGAAATTAAGCCCGCAAATATTCCAAGTATTATATAAAAAGGAACGTTATTATAGTCAAATGGCTGCTGAAGTTGAAATGATAAAAGTATATCATCTTGTAAAATTATTTTAGAAATCAATGCGCCAGTTGCTGCCGCAATAATGAGTGGTGTAAAAGCAGAAATACTAATATCAACCAAAAGTACTTCTAAAGCAAATAAAACACCTGCAATTGGAGCGTTAAAAGTGGCTCCAATTCCTGCGGCTATTCCACATGCTAAAAGTAAAGTTCGCTCATTATAACTTAGTTTATATGTTTTTGCATAGTTACTTCCAAAAGCCGCACCTGTAATTACAATTGGCGCTTCTAATCCTGCCGATCCTCCAAAGCCAACCGTTAAAGAACTTGTTAAAACCTGCGCAAACATTTGCTCTTTTGGCATAAAACTCGATTTTTTAGCTATTCCATAATGTATGTGTGAAAGTCCTTTTTCGATTTTTCCTTTCAGTAATTTTTTCACAATATAAACCGTTAAAAAAATGCCAATAATGGGTAAAAAAAGAAATAAATATTTATAGTTTCCTAGCTCTTTGTAGGTAGCCGCTAAATATATAAAATGAACAGCTGTTTTTAAAACAATGGCAGCCAAACCAACCGTTAATCCAACCAACACACTCGATAAAAGTATGAATTGCTTAGCGGAAAGTCGATTTTGAATCCATTTTATTACAGATTGTAATTTTTGAACAAGTGTAAATTTCATGTTTTTATTTTTGCTATCAGACCTGACAGGTTTTTAAAACCTGTCAGGTCTTTCGTTACGTTTAATATTCAATAGTTAAATGGTTGAGGTTTTCTTCACTATGAATTGATCTATGAAACTTTTCATATTCATTCTTACTTCCAAACCATTCCATTACTTGGTGTTTGGATAGTTTACTTGATTTATTGGACATATGTCCATGGTATGATGAGTGAGCATAATCTTTAAAATCATTTACAAATCCATGCTTTTGTGGATTGAAATGTATGTACCAAATTAGTTGGGTAAAATATGTTTCCGAATTAACCAGTTTTCTTTTAAAAGGTGTTTCAAAAAGGCCACCGGTTCTACTTTGAGATTTATTTATACTTTTGGTGTAAGAGTTAAACAAATCAGAAAATTTTTTACTAACTAATCTATCTGGTGAGTGTAAACCTTTATTTGCATATAGACCTGACAGGTTTTTAAAACCTGTCAGGTCTTTGCTGTTTTTAAAACTTGTCAGGTCATCGCTACTTTTAAAATTTGTTAGGTCCTCGTTAATCTCAAAACCAGACATTTCTTTTACTCGTACCAATAAATGAAAATGATTTCCTAACAAACAATACGCAAATGTCTCCAAAACTTCATCCATATAAAAAGAGTATTTTTGTAAGAAATACAAATAATTCCTTTCCTCAAAAAACAAATTAGTTCCATTTATACCTCTATTGTATATATGATAATACTTTCCTAGTTCTAATGGGCTTTCATTTGTTTTCATGTTTTTTCTGTTTATCAGACCTGACAGGTTTTAAAAACCTGTCAGGTCTTTGTATTTTAAAACCTGTCAGGTCTTTGTATTTAAAACCTGTCAGGTCTTTGTATCTAAAACTTCATTTGTAACCTCACATTCAATCTGCGAGATGTTAAATAGTTTGGAACTGCCCAAGTTTGTGCTGTGGCGTCTTGTAGCCAGGTATAACTAATGGTATTGTCAACGCCTAACATATTAAATACTTCCACAGCAATATTTGCATATTTGATATTTTTTTTAAAGAAAGTATTTCTTTGTTTTGGCTTTAAATTGATGGCTATTAAATCTTTTGTAAAACCAATATCAACCCTGCGGTAACTAGGCATGGTATTGATATCGTTATACCTATTTTGGTCAGGAATTCCAAATGGAAAACCACTTCCATAAACTAACATTAAGTTTACTTTATAACTTGGATTGTTTGGAAAATAATCTTGAAATAATATGGCAAATTGTAATGCTTGATTGGTTAAACGAGGAATGAATCTTTCAGTTTCTAAAACTCCCGCTTTAGTATATTGACCACTAATTATTTCTTGTGTGTTCATTAAACTTAAACTTGCCCAACTTTCAGTTCCACGAACAAATTCTCCATTTACCCTTAAGTCTATACCAGTGGCGTACCCACGTGATATATTATCAGCAAAATAACGAATGCGAACATTGTCAATTTCATAAGGAATGAGGTTACTTAAATCTTTATAATAAGCTTCTGCAGTAAATTTAAATGGTCGGTTCCAAGCTTTAAAATTCATTTCAGCACCTAATACATAATGAATAGATTTTTGCGATTTAATATTGGAATTTAAAGTGCCATCAAAGCCACGTAATTCTCTATAAAAAGGTGTTTGATAATACCAACCATAAGATGCTTTTATAATCCAATTTTTGCGCATTTTACTGCTCCAATTTGAATCTGTTTTATTGGTTTCAAATATTTGTTTATTGTGTTTTTTGTTGGGTTCAAATGAAAACTGAAACCTAGGACTGATAACATTTTCGTTGGTAAAACTCCACCAATTGCTGCGTATTCCGTAAGTTAAAACCATGTTGTTTTGGCTGTTTAAAACCCGAGTATTTTGAACATAAGCATTCAGTCTAAATGTATTTAATGAAATACTGGTTCTTAAATAATCCAGTAAGGTTAAATTACCATTTGAATCCAAAGTAGGTTGCGCAAAACCCGCGCTATCTCTATAATTCCATTCCTTTAATTTGTCGTTTATATTTTCAGTTTGAACAAATGTACCCCATTGAATATTGTTTTTCCCTTTGTTATAACTTCCTCTATGACCAATGTTTATAACAGTTGCTTCTATTCCATTTCTGGCATTATTGATAAAATAACCAACTCCTTTTAACGATTTTGCCCTTCCAAAATTTGCACTTCCTTGATCTGTTTCTAATTCGCTTAAACGGTATGCACCTTCTATGGTAAAAAGTTCGTTTTCATTGCTGTAAAACATGGAGCTTATCAACTTCAATTGTAACCTTCGGGTTGGATTGTATACCAAACTTGCGGCTGAAGTTGTGGTTCTATATTCCATTAAATCAGCGCCATCAAAATATACATTTAATTGCAAAGCTTGTTTCACAGTTCCAAAAGTAGTTTGCCTATCGGTTGGCACTAAAAAATACCTATTTTGAGCATAACTGCTCAGTATACTAAAACTTAAATCAGAACGAAGATGATAAGTTAATAAAGCTTGAACATCGGTAAATGATGGCTGATAATCGCCTTTGGTATCTAGGGTTGAAACAACATATTTATTACTCCAATATCGTGCGCCAATTAAATAGGTAAATCGTAAATTTTTACTAGCACCTTCGGTTGATGCTTGAACACCTAACAAACCAACATTTAGGGAAGATGCCGTCTTTTTAGGATCTTTATATTTAATGTCTAAAACAGAACTCATTTTATCGCCATATTTGGCTTCAAATCCTCCTGCACTAAATTTAATACTTTTTACTAAATCAGAATGAATAAAACTTAATCCTTCTTGCTGCCCACTTCTGGGTAAAAAGGGCCTGTAAATTTCAATATCATTTACGTAAACCAAATTTTCGTCAAAGTTTCCACCACGCACATTATACTGAGCGCTCAATTCATTATTGGATGAAACACCTGGTAACGTTTTTAAAATTTGTTCTACCCCAGGAATTGGAGTTGGATTTATACTTAATTGTTTTGCATCAATGGTAAATGAACTGATTTGTTCCCTGTATCTTTCTTCTTTTATTTCAACTGCACTTAAAACTAAACCAATATTTAGGTTTACATTTAACTCATATTTTTCCTTTGGTTTCAATGCCGGAATGTCAAAATTTTCACCTTTACTTCCAAAATAGTTAAAGCGTAATTTTATTGCATTGTTTGCATTTACAGTTATTTTATAATAACCATTTTCATTCGTTAAGCCAACAATATTTTCATTGATAACCGATACTGTAACGCCATCCATTAATTGGCCCAAACTATCGCGAACCAAACCACTAATACTTGCTTTTTCGTTTTGGGCTATTGCAAAATTATTTGCACCAATTAAAAGCAATAAAAAACAAAAGAATCTTTGCATCAAATAATTTAAAAAGTTGAGTATAGTTTTTTCTATTGCTTTGGGTTTTTGGAGAACAAAGGCAATAATAACTTTTTTAGTATAATTTTTTTTGTAAAGTTTAGTTTACCAAAACAATTTCAAAAACAACGTTCAATATAATGGTAAAGTATATTCATAAAAAAAGCCGAAGTTTTTAACTTCGACTTTTAAATATTTTAAAATGCAAAATGCTATTGTTTGATGATTTTTTGAACTACTAAACCTTTGTCACTTAAAGCATTGATCATATACATGCCAGCTGGCAACGATTCAATATTTATTTCATTGCTAGGTGTATTTTGGGTTAATACTACTTTGCCCATTAAATCCAATACTTGAATATTACTGATATTTACACCTGAAATAAAAATATTGCCGCTACTAGGATTTGGGTAAATGGTAAAATTACTTTTATCAACTCTAGGAACGCCAATTTGACTTCCATTATAATCTATAATTATTGTTATAAATTGGTGTCCAAATGCTAAGTTGCTAGCTGTAAAACCTTCGTAAACAGTAAGATTTAATCTAAATGCTCTCTGCCCCCAAAAAACGTTGTCAGCTACAGGATTTATTTTAATTAATTTTTCGTTTCTAAATCCTATTTGACCAGGAGCAAATTCAACTTTTTGTTGGGCAGGAGTAATGCTAAAATGAACTCCGTTTACTGCATTTAATGAGAGGTCAGAACTTTTGTCTTCAACTGAAAGTATAGCTGAATATGCTTGCAAAGTGCTATCTTGTTTGGAATTATATAAAGCAATTATTACAGATGAATTAGCATCTTTATTAGAAAAACTTTGGTAGTTTTCCTTGTAATCAAAACCATAAGATATTTGTGCTTTAGCACCAACAAATAGCAATGTGCAAATTAATGATAAGTATATTTTTTTCATAATAGTAGTATTCGTTTCGGATTACAATAATAACGATTTGATTGATTTAAGCAAATCAAAAATAGTTGCTTTTACTTTAAAAATAAAATATTTTAACGAATTCTTATTTTTTCGCCCACTTTTATTAGGTTCAAATTCCCATTATTTAACTGCCTTAAATTAGTTACAGGCACATTGAATTTTCTGCTGATTGCAAATAGTGTTTCTCCTTTTCCTACTTGATAATAATAGGGATCATTGGTATCAAGTTGCGGTTTATTTTCAGCTATCATTGAGTTTTTAACAGGTACAATTATCAATCTTTGGTCTATTTTAATGTCATTATTTTCAATGGTATTGATAGCTTTTAAATCGGATACAGATATATTATACATTTTAGAAATTGCAAAAAGCGTTTCTCCATGTCTAACGATGTGATAACCTGGAACTGGTTGTGGTTCCTTGGTATCGGCACTTGGTAAATTAGGATTTACAATTAATTTTTGGCCAATTTCAATATTATTATTTTTCAAGGCATTTAAAAATTGCAAAGCTTCTACTTTTACGTTGTATTTTTTTGCTATTCCATATAAAGTTTCACCTGCTTGTACGGTATGAAAAAATGATAATTCAGATTTTTTTTCTTCCAAAGTGTCAAAATAACTCAATGTATTTTCATTTATAGGATACATTGTTTCTATATTTTTCATTGGGTCTTCGTAAACTGTTTCATTTAAAACAATGGTATCAATTTTAATTACATTAGGTGAAATTTCAGTTTTTATTATTTCAACTGAATCTTTTTGAATGGTATTATCAGCTATAATAATTGCTTGTTTTCTATTATTGTTTAAATAAATTAATTGTCCAACGGCTGGTTGTTGGCTTAAAATTAAATTGTTTCTTGAAAGAATTCTTTCTATTTTTATACCAAAACGCTGAGAAATACTGTGAATATTATCTCCTTTTGCAAAAGTATAAGTTTCAATTTCAGCTTTATTTTTTTTATGTTTTAGGTAAATGGTATCACCGGCTTTACATTCATCGTCTTTTTGTAAATCGTTGAATTTATAAATATTGAAAACTTTAATATCATAATTTAAAGCTATTTGAGCGTAGCTTTCATTGGCTTTTGCAGTAATAGCCGGCACAC
>CAISTO010000258.1 GCA_903888395.1 uncultured Bacteroidota bacterium
AATTCCTGCTACCAAATTATTAAATGTATTGCCTGTTTGATACGTTCCATTATTCATAGCATATTGGTATGGTGAAGTTCCACCAACCGCATTAATGGTAATGGCTCCATTTGCTTTTCCTGCACAAGTTTCATCAGTTTTTGTGGTACTTGATGTTAATGGATTACTTCCTATTGATACCACCAAAGTATCGGCTGCTGAACAACTGTTTTTAGCAATATTCGCTATTACTTTTCCCATTCCTGCTATTGCAGCCCACTGCACCTGAATGCTATTGGTACCATTGCCACTTAATAATGTTCCATTTATTATATTCCAGGTATAAATAACTCCATTTTGTGAAGCTATATTATAATTTTGTGTACTACTTACTGGCACACCATTACTTCCCGATATACTTGGATTATTAAGTGTAGTTTGGAAATTTATCGTATCGGTTTTAGAAACGGTATTGTTTAAAGCATCTTTTACTGAAATGGTATAAATGCCAGCATTTAAGTTTGTAAACGAATTAGAACTTTGATAACTTCCATTATTTAATTTATATTGGTAAGGAGGAGTTCCACCAGTTGCGTTAACAGTGATGTTTCCATTTGATTCACCAAAACAACTTGGATTTATTTTATTGGTATTCAAGGCCAACACACCTGTTGATCCACCTGAACAAGTAATATAATTTGATTTTAATATCGAATCTTTACAACCACTTAATTTATTTTGAGCGACTAATTTCACACTGTATGTACCATTGCTAGTATAAGTATAAAAATTGATTAAATTATTGTTTTGTGTGGTGTTGCCATCTCCCCAACTCCAAGTAAAATTATAATCACTCATGGGACTTGTATTGTTCGAAAAAGTAAAATCAAATGGAGTGGTGGTAGCATTTTGTTTGTTTGATGCAAAATCAGGATTGAATACATTGTTGAATTTATTTACTAAAAATGAATGTTCATCATAACATCCTGTAGGAGTTGTTAATGTAACTCTGTATTTACCAGCTGAGGTAAACGTATCTATTGCCAATGTTTTGCCGGCTAATAAAGTATCATTTTTATACCATAAATAATTTTTTGTACCGATGTAATTTGTGGAAACCCCAATCAAAAATTTTGAATTATATCCGCAAAAACTTAAGGTATCAGATGAAGTAATTCGTTGAACATTTAGTAAAGAATTTACTGTAATTCTTACACTGTCTATCATTACAAAACTTCCTATTCGCTGGGTACATCGGTATGTGGTACTCAAAGTTGGTGTAACAATTATAGAATTGCTTGTATCATTAGTAGACCATAATACTTTTGATGCACCTTGAACGTTAAGATTTAAACTTTTTCCCAAACAAATTGAAGTATCTTTTTGTTGAATGCCTTTAACAAAAAACACAGCTATTGATTTATTGTAAATACATCCTGATGTATTAGAAACAGCAATGTTATAATTACCACTAGTTTTTACCCATATGCTTTGAGTGGTATCACCCCTACTCCATTTGTATTTGCTATAACCTGAACCAGCGTTTAGTAAAACACTGTCTTGTTTATATGCTACAACTGTATCAGCAATAGATAAAGTAGTATTAAAAAAACATGGTGTACATTTATTAAACTGATAAAAAAGAGTTACTGGATTTGCTGAAGTTCTAGTATATGTTCTATTAAACCCTCCAAAACCATTTGATGTTAAACAAGATCTTTGATTTGTATCTGGAAATATTTCTTGACTTGAAGAAATACTCGAATCACCATTTAAAAAAAGATAATTAAAAGACCCCCAACAAACATTTGGTACATTTACAAAATAAACACCGGGCTCACCTGGGGAAGGTGCTAAACGAATAGCACCTAATCGCCAATTAGGATTTGTAAATGTTCCCATTACATAAATTTTTCCATTTGGATCTGGCACTTCATTCGACAAATCAACTTTAAAAGTAACAGTTGAAGGTGCTGGTTTAGGAGTACAAACTCCATTGATATTTCCAAAACAAACAGGAGCCAAAACGGTATCTTTTATTAAAACATGTATGCGGTTACTATTTCCTTCCCAATTAGTGTTTCCGTTTTTATGGAACCTAAATTTATATTCAATAACACTAGAATCCAACAAAATTTGTGCGGTATAAATACTGGTAGTTCCAACCTGAGTTAATTTAACTCCTTCTCCCCAATTTGTTAATACCATATTATTTCCTGCAATAGTTACAGAATCTAATCCACCCAAACAATCAGCATTTAACATGTCAACTTTAAATGTAACATTAAACTTAGGAATTATTGAAACATTACTACATAAGTTACATTGTCCAAAACATACTTTATTTATTGCTAAATCAACAAAAGTTCTGACTAATCTATTGCCTCCAACATTTGAACATGCAGATGGAACAATTTCATTATCTGCCCAAGTATTTCCATTGATGTATTTAAATTGATGAAAATTTGTGTCTAAATAAGTAATGTATTCATAAATTTTATTACTTGTGTAAAGATTACTCATTCTTGTAGATGCTGGATTCCATCCTTGAAAATTACCTGCAATATGAACTCCATTGGTATTTATAATTGTTGAATTTTGAAATTCAACAGCAAAACGTACTGCACGCAAACCAGCAGGAGCTGAACCGCTAAATAATACAGCAGGTAAAATTGTAGTATCGTTAGCTAATGAATCCAAATAAAACCAACGATTGTCATTTGAACCACCATTTATAGCTGAACCAACTTCAGAAATAGTAGGAGTTGACTCCACATCAACCCAAGAATCACCATTTATAAATTTGTATTCTAAAACTACCTTTGCAGGAATATTTAAAATAACTGAATAAATATTTCCACTACCCCCATTTGTCATTAAAGTAGTAGCAGGATTCCATCCTTGAAATCCACCGGCTAAATGAACACCATTAGGACTGATGGTTTGTCCGGTCATGTTTACTTGAAACTTTATTCTTTTTGCAAATGCAGTTGTGATAACTAAAAGTGCAGTAGTAAATAGTATTATTTTTTTCATATTCATATATTATTTAATGTATAATCTTTCACAAATTTAATTCAGTTTTACTCTTTCACAAATTTAATTCTACTTGTTTCACTCTCTTTTTGGATACTTAAAATGTATGCACCTGTAAAATTTTGCTCTTAGTAGATTGTCCAAATTACTAATATTTGTATTTTATAAATAATAAAAGCTGCCCAATGAGCAGCTTTTATTTGTTAACTTAGTTAGGTGTTTTTTATTCTTTTACAAATTTAATTCTGCTTGTTTCACCCTCTTTTTGAATGCTTAAAATGTATGCACCTGTTTTAAGTTCACTCACTAAAATGGTATGTTCGTTGCTAGCATTTGTAACATTTTCTTCCAACATTTTTCTGCCAATCATATCGGTAATAATGACGTGCGCACCATTCAGTTTTTGATTGGTACTAATGATTAATTCATTGTTGGCAGGGTTAGGGTAAATTTTCAAACCATTTAATAAACTTACTGATTCCAATCCTGAATTTGTTAAATAGGTAAATCCGGAAAGAGTTGCTGTACCACTTGAGGTTATTACTGTTATATCACCAGTAGCGCCAGTTCCTACTATAGCAGTTATTTGATTCGATGAAACAACATTAAATGATTGCGCATTGACTCCACCAAATTTTACTGCAGTGGCGCCATTTAAATTAACACCATTGATAGTAACTGTTTCTCCAGTTTTAGCTGATGTTGGGGCAAATGATATAATATTTGGCTGAGTGCCAATGGTAACATTTAACATGGCAGAATCAACACAACCTGCAGCACTGGTAACTTTTACTTTTACCATTCCTGCTCCTGCTGTTGCTCCCCAACTTACTTGCGCTATGTTTGTTCCTTGTCCACCAACTACTA
>CAISTO010000259.1 GCA_903888395.1 uncultured Bacteroidota bacterium
TAAATCCAATTTTGACAGCGGAATTTTTTAATTTTATTTTGGTAAAAATATTGTTTTATTCACTAATTAAAACGAGTTCCTAAATAAATTTTTATATTCGTAATCGAAAATCAGAATAGTGAACGTTGAATTCTTGTTTTTAACATCAAAAAATGAAACCATTTCAAGCAATAAAATATTTATTTTCATGCATCGTTTTGTTCTTGTTAACTCAAAATTGCAAAGCACAATGTAAAGACACTACAAGAATTAATTTAGCATTTCCTTGTCCTGACCCTACATACAGGCCAGTTTGTGGCTGCGATGGGGTAACTTATAGAAATATTTGTGCAGCCGAAATTCAAAATGGAATCTTTCCTGGCCAATGGCGAGATGGTTCTTGTACAGGTTTAGAATTTGATATTTACCCGACTTATACTCCCGACAATTTGAACTTTTCATTTGTTCAACCACAGAATGTTACAACAACAGCAAATTTGTATATCATAGACCAATATGGAGCCATGTTATTGTACAAAACATTATATCCAGATTTAAGCGGCAGAGTTGATTTATTTATAACCGAAACTGCCAATTACAGACCAGGAGTTTATATTATGTTTTTATACAACGCAAGAGGCGATTACAGGTACAAAAAATTTGTAAAATATTAGTTTCAATACGCAATAATTTATCATGAAAAAGTTCACTTTATTTATTCTTTTTTGTTTAACCATTCCAATTGTAAACGCACAAATTGCATACAGAATGTCACTGCTTAGCAATTGGAATAACCCAAATTTAAATAAAGTAGATTCTATCAATATTTGGAACGATTTGGTGGGTTATTACGATAGTTTAACAAGCAAAGAATATATCATTGCTGGAAGCACGGATAGCATTTATTTTTTTGATATTACAACTCCTACTCAAATAAAATTATTAGATGTAGAATATGGTTCTGTAAAAAATGTCATCAACAGAGATTACGAAATTTATCAGCATTATGTGTATTGCGTAGCTGACCAAAACAGGAGTTCAATGCAAATTTTTGATTTAAAATATTTGCCTGACTCTGTTCATAAGGTATATGAAGACAGTAGTTTAGCCATTAATACGCACAGCATTTTTATAGAGGCAAAAAGCAAGCGTTTGTACATGTATTCCAATAAATATGCAAATTGGGTAAATGGAAGTTCAAAGGAATCGGCCATGGATATTATTTCATTGGAGAATCCTGAAAAACCTGTGTTTTTAGCCAAACTAATGGTTCCCAATAGGGCAAATGGAGAGGCTGCTTTTAGATGGGTTCATGAAGGGCATGTAAGGAATGATACTGGCTATCTTTCGTGCGGTACAAGTGGAATGTATATTTACGATTTGCGCGATTTAAATAATCAGCAAATAATTGGTAGCATCGTTAACTATCCGGGAAGTGGATATAACCATTCATCGTGGTTAAATAAAAATGGAAAGTACATCATGTTTACTGATGAAAACATGAATTTGCCAGTAAAAATTTTTGACATCAGTATCATTCAAGCTCCTCGTTTAGAAAGTACTTTTATTTCTAACACATGGGCCACACCTCACAATGCTTATTGGTATGGTGATTTTGCGGTTGTTTCGCATTATCAAGATGGTGTTTTTATTTGGAATATTGCCGATACTAAAAAACCATTTTTAGCTGCTTATTATGATACTTATCCTCAAAATGCTGTGAATGATTACACTAAAAACTTTACTGGCTGTTGGGGTGTGTGGCCTTATTTGCCTAGCGGCAATATCATAGCAAGTGATAGAACAAATGGCATTTTTGTATTAAAAGCCGATAGCGGTTTGTTAAACACTCAAGAAATTAAGCAAAGTATAATGGCAAATATTTATCCAAACCCAAGTAATGAAGAAATAAATATAGCCATTGAAACCAATTATAATGATGCATTTAAAATTCAAATAGTAAATTTACAAGGACAAATAGTAAAGGAATTTACACCTGAATTTAAAAGCAATTATTTATATACCGAAAACATCAGTGATTTAAAAAATGGATTATATATTATAGCAATTATTGGCAGTAAAAACATTTTAAAACAAAAATTTTGGAAACAATAATTATTTCCATTTAACATTAAAAACATGCGAAAAATATACATTTTACTCTTTATTTTATTTTCAATAAATGGCTTAAAAGCCCAACAATCATTGAACATGGAGCTGCTAGCTCAATGGAATGATACCACTTTACAAACAATAGATGGCGACCAACTTTGGAGTGACATAATGGGTTACCATGACTCATCAAAAAACAAAGAATATGCCATCCTATTTGGAAACGATAGCTTTTACTTTTTTGATATTACAAATCCAAAAACTACCAAATTAATTGTAAAAGTTGATGGATTTTCAAAAAAATCAATCAATAGAGATGTAGAAATTTACCAGCATTATGCCTATTGTGTTTCAGAAAGGTCAGGCAGTTTGGGAGGATTACAAATATTAGATTTACAATATTTACCCGATTCAGTACATGAAGTTTATAGAAGCGATGCATTAACTGTTCAAGCGCATACTGTGTTTATAGAAGCGGAAAGAAAACGAATGTATATACCACAAAATTCTACTAAAGTTGGTTTTTCTGCCATGGATATTTTTTCGTTAAATAATCCTGAAAACCCAACGAAATTGGCCAGTTTACAAGTTCCTTTAAATGGTTTGGGCGAAGCTCAATTTAGCAAAGTTCACGAAATGTATAGTAGAAATGATACGGTATATTTATCGTGTTATGAAAACGGATTATACATGATGGATTTAACCAATTTAAACGCTCAAAAATTATTGGGTGTAATAGCAAATTATCCGCAGCGAGGAACCAATCATAGCAGTTGGTTAAATGCCAAAGGAAATATGATCATGTTTACCGATGAAAACCAAGGTTCACCCATAAAAATATTTGACATTAGTGACATAGGAAATCCAAAACAAATAGTATATTTTAATTCGCACCCAAATGCATTGCCACATAATGCTTATTGGAAAGAAAA
>CAISTO010000260.1 GCA_903888395.1 uncultured Bacteroidota bacterium
AAAACAATATAATTGTTATTCCAATAAATGAAAATAATAAAAATTATTTATTAAATTGTTTGAATTTCATTAAAGAATTTTCTTGTATACTTGAAGAATTTAAAATTTATATTTTAAGCTCAGGTAATTTCCCAGAAATTAGTGGTATTGCCCAGAATTTTTTAGCAACAGAGCTAATTCTTCCTGATGATAAATACAATTCGTTTATTGTTAATTTGCCTAATTTTATAAGAGCAAATAAATATATTTTTATCAATCCTAGAACAATGGTTCTGGATAGCTTGCAAAATGTAGTTGATAGACTAATTGCGACCAAATGCGAAAAGGTATTAATAGCAAAAGAGCAAGGTATACACAAGTTACAAAAGCTTGGCGAAATACTTGACGGTACATTAGCATTCCCTTATTCAGGTTCTAAGTCAGATTTAGATTCTTTGGGTATTTCAGAAGATATATATAATTCCACTGAGATTTATAATGGTGGAGTATTTGCGTGTGGGCACAAACCTCTCCTTGTTATAAATTCTTATATTAAAAATAATGAATTTAAATATATCAAATATTTAAATTCTATTGATAATGAAAATAGAATATTTGCCCTTTTAAATACAATTCTTGTTAAAGCAAATTTAGCTGTAGAATTGCCCGAAAAATTCAATGTTCAGCTTTATCATGATGGCTGTGTAATTGTAGTTGATCAAAATAGTTTATCATTTTTATATAAAGATAAGAAAGCATCTATTCTTCATTTCAATGGTCAGAAGAGTGAATATAAATATAATAAATTAAAAAATTATGCCTTAGACTTTTTTAAAATTCCTCTACCGCAGCCAATAATCCCAAATCCTATCCAAGATTTACAGTTGGATTATTTGCATATGTCTGAAATTGCAATTGGTAAGTCAGATTTATCTTCTGATACCTGTTTATTTACAATTGCAACTGAAAATGATATTGATTCTCTAAAAACTTTACTATGGTCAATACAAAGAAATAGTAAATTACATTTTCCTATTTATATTTTTAATATAAATTATGATTCTACAATATCAGCAATTTGTGGAGAATATAATTGTGTTGAAATTCCTTGTAAAAGCGATCTAGAAATTGATTCTGTCAAATGTTTAATATTTGGCGCTCAAAATGTAATTGATTCAAATAATTTTATTTATATTGATGTAAATTGTGTGATTTTAGAAAGCTTATTAGAATCTATTAATATTTTTAAGATGCTTTCTGAGGACTTGATATATTTGTCGGGCGAAAATTTCAAAGACGAAAGATTCAATAATTTAAAATCTTTATTAATGCGACAATACAATGAAGATCCAATAGCAAGAATAAGGGAATTTAAATTAGAAGACAAATTGATGCTGAGTGAAGATTTATTCAATCCTAGCTTCTTCTTTGCTAACAAAAAAGTTCTCAACAATATATATAATCAAATTAATAATTTTAATTCAGAGTTTAAGCAATGGGCTATAGAAACTCCTGGAGCATATAAATTTATATTTAATTATGCAATTATCAAATTAAATAATTATCAAGAAATTGATATTACATTTAACTTGGTTCATCAATATCACGGAAGAATACATATTTGGCGCGACAAAGACAAGCCCATAGCTATATATCAAAATAAAATTATAAAAATTATTAATTTTGAAGGCAGATCAAAACATCTTCATAAATATTTATCAATTTATAGAACATATTTATATAAAGAACAATCTTTGTGGGAAGATTTTCTTGAAGCTTTAGATAATTTTTTTGATGTAAATCAATCATCAAATATAATGCCTTATTTTTACCCAAGGTCAAATAAGAACTTTCCAGATTATCAATTAAATTATAATAATTTTTTAGAATTCTTAAAAAACATAATCGACACAAGAAAATGTAAAAGTGTAATCGAAGCTGGTAGTGGATCAGGATTGTTTACCGCTGCATTAGCAAGTATTTTACCAAACGATGGCGAAGTTGTGTGTTTAGAAAACCCTAAATACATAGGCTATTTGCCATTCTTCTGGTACTTAACAAGTGAAGCTCTAAATAAAATTAAATTTATTTCAGAACAGCCAGAAATAGGGCTTTCTAATCTAATTGAAAAAGACATGAAGTACGATGCTGTTTTCATAAACGGCAATTGTGACATGGAAGAT
>CAISTO010000261.1 GCA_903888395.1 uncultured Bacteroidota bacterium
CTTCATTTCCCCAAGTGGTAAAGGTTTCATTTAATCCACCAATTGCTTCCCAATCTTGCTTTAAACAACTTAACATTCCTTTGCTACCATATTGTTCCCACTCTCCATTTTGCTTTGCAATAACAGCAGGTTTATTGTTATACAAAAAGAAAAAAATGGGATACCAAACTCGGTTTTTAGCTATAAAAAAATTAATAGATTCAACAATATTTTTTGGAAGTGATAAATCGGCATCACAAATAAAAACAAGATTGGTTTCACTTTGGGCAACAGCTTTATTAAAAGTGTAAGACCTACTAAATTTAATTGGTTCAGAGTTAAAAATTAATTTCCCTTTCCACTGTTTTTGAATTTCAGTTTTAAAATCTTCCACATCGTTTGAATTACAATCAAACACCGAAATCTCAATTAAATGCTGGTGTTTTGCGGCTTTAATGCTTTGCAATAAATGATTCAAATAATTGCCACTTCGATTATAAGTACCGGTGCAAATGGTAATTTTTTCTAGCTTTTTAAATGAAAATATTGAATACCATAAATAAATACCAATGCCTTTAAAATCGCGGTATAAACTGTTTGTTGAAAAACTACGTTGAGGCGCTTTAAATACAAAGTAAAATGGGTATTTATAGCTTTTTGGAATGATGTTTTTTAAAGCAGTAAACATGATATTTATTTAGCAAAACTAGTTTTAAGTTTTCGGTAAACCCACCTTAAATTTAAACCACTCATGTACATTTTTTGAACTTCTAATTTTTCTTTAAATGCAGCATTAATATTTTGGCTTTTAGCATTGGCATGAACCCGGTATGCAGCCATGTGAATGTTAACATATAAACATGAACGGCTTTTTAGTAAATGTAAAATCAGTTCATAATCAAAAGCATAATTAAAACGAGTTTCTAAAAAGTAATCGCGCTTTAATTGACTCCTGTTAAAAAAGCAAGTTGGTTGGTAAATATTTGGCAGCATGCCTACCTCTAAAACTTTTTCAAACCTTACAGGATTCCCTTTTACAGTTTCTATTTCTTCTCCTAAGGCATTGATGGTGGTACAATTTCCATGCACTAATGATGTTTCGCTATTTACCTCAAAACAAGAAACAGCCGTTTCCACTGCATTCGGCATTAACAAATCATCGGAATTAATAAAAGCAATGATTTCACCTTTACACATTTTAAATGCTTGGTTGATCGCATCTGCCTGACCCAAATCGGCTTTACTTTGCCAATAAGTAATATTGGCATCGTACTTTTTTATTATGTCTAAACTTCCGTCATTAGAGCCACCATCCATTACAAAATATTCAATATTTTTATAGGTTTGGTTCAAAACAGAAAGAATGGTTTGCTCCAAAAATTGCGCTTGGTTATAACTAGGTGTAATGATGCTAACTAATGGATTATTCATTTTTTACAAATAACGCAAATTATACGGTAATATTATACATGAATCTAATCAAATCTGATAGATTTTGCAGGACTAATTTTACTTACCACATTTGCTGGTAACAGCAATAAAAAAAGGCAAATTGCAAAGCATGAAAAATTTACCAAAATAAAATCGAAAGGCTGGAAGGAAACAGGAACCGCACTTACATAATAATCTTTTTCCGAAAGTTTAATAAAACTAAATTGCTGTTGTAAATATCCTAATCCTATTGCCAAAGCATTGCCAAGCAATAAACCTCTGATAATAATAAAGGCCGCCAAATTCAAAAATATTTTGATAATATTCAAATTATTTAATCCCAAAGCTTTTAGCATACCAATCATATTACTGCGCTCAACAATTAAAATAAGTAACGCTGTAACCATATTAATAATGGCAACTGCAGCCATCAAAATTAATATAATCATGACGTTTACATCCAACATATTTAGCCAATTAAAAAGGTCGGGGAAAACTAAATTAATGGGCGTAATTCCCATGGTGTAAGGCGTTACAGTAGCTAGCAAATCAACTTTAGACTCCAATGAATCAAAATTATTTACAAAAACTTCGTAACCTGTAAATAAATTATTGGACCATCCATTTAATTTTTGAATTTGTTTGATGTCAACTATAGCGTACAAATCGTCAATTTCGCCCAAGTTAGTATCAAATATTCCAACTATTTTGAACTTACGAACGCGAGGTGGATCTTGAATAAAATACACAAAAATTCCATCACCCACTTTAAACCCCAATTTTTGTGCTAACGATGATGAAAGTAAAATTTGGTTAGAAAGTTTTACAGTATCTAATTTGGGAATATTGCCGGCTATGATACTATTTTTTAAATACGTAAAATCAAACTGGGAATCAACGCCTTTTAAAACAATTCCTTGAAAATCGTTTTCAGTTTTAATAATACCAGCTTTTATTGCATATTTTTGAAAGTGTTTAAATCCATTTTTAGCATTAATAAATTGCTCCACATCAGCATTACCTTCTATAGGCAAACTTTGGTATGATTGGTTTTGGTCAAGATTATTAATTAAAATATGTGATTGAAAATTGGAAAGTTTTTGACTAACTTGCTGCTTGTAACCACGCGAAATAGCAATTGCTAAAAGCATAACAGTAACACTAATGGCTACCGCCAAAGTAGCTATGCGAACGATAAGTTTAGAAAACGAAGTTTGTTTACTTTGGCTTAAACGTTTTGATATAAAAAAACTTAATTGCAAATTGAATGAAAAAAATTGTCTTCAAATATATACCAAATCATGTTAGTTTTTTGCATCATATGCTTTTAAAAACTAAGTTGGATTTTAAAATGCCGCAACTAAATAAAAAAAATTGGATGCAAAATATAAGCATTTGTTTGATTACACTTTTGCTTATGAATGCAGAAATAAATGCACAAATTATATTGGGTTCCGCCAGAATAGATGCATTTAAACCATTGCTAAAAAACAAAAAAATTGGTTTAGTGGTGAATCAAAGTAGTTTGGTAAATAGCACGCATTTAATTGATACTTTGAAAAGTTTAAAGGTAAATATTACCACACTTTTTTCACCAGAACATGGCCTCCGTGGAAATTATTCTGCAGGAGAAAAAATAAAAAGTGGCATGGATGAAAAAACCGGTTTGCCCATTATTTCATTATACGGAAACAATAAAAAACCAAGCGCGGAACAACTAAAAAATGTTGACATTATTATCTTTGATTTACAAGATGTAGGTGCTCGTTTTTACACCTATATCAGCACCTTGCATTATGTAATGGAAGCATTGGCTGAAACCAATAAAACTTTGATTGTTTTAGATAAACCAAATCCAAATGGAGATATCATAGATGGACCAGTTTTAGATACAAATTTCCATTCGTTTGTAGGCATGCATCCCATTCCAATTTTACATGGAATGACCATGGGAGAATATGCACAAATGATCAATGGAGAAAGCTGGTTAAAATGCAAAATAAAATGCAAATTAATAGTGATTCCAATGAAAAACTATACGCATAAAACAGTTTATATGCCGCCTATTTTTCCTTCACCTAATTTAAGAACTTATGCCGCCATTAGGTTATACGCTAGTTTATGTTTTTTTGAAGGAACTGAAATAAGTTTAGGGCGAGGAACCGACAAACCTTTTGAATGCATTGGTTTGCCAAATTCAAGTATTGGCAATTACGAATTTACGCCAAAATCAATTCCTGGAGTGGCCGATAATCCTCCGCAAAAAGATAAACTTTGTAAAGGATATTTATTAAGTTATGAAGCCAAAAACATCAATAAAATAAACTTAAATTGGCTCATAGAATTTTATAAAACAAGCACAGATAGCGCCCATTTTTTTAATCCGTTTTTCGACAAACTAGCGGGTACAAATGTTTTGCGTAAACAAATAATTAGTGGACTTACAGCCAAAGAAATTGAAAAAACCTGGCAGGTAGATTTAGAAAAATTTAAAACAATTCGTAAGAAATATGTTTTGTATAAAGATTAATATTGCGTCAGCATGAAAATATTAATTATCCGTTTTAGTTCCATTGGCGATATTGTTTTAACAACACCAGTAATTAGGTGTTTGAAACAACAATTAAATGCAGAAATACATTATTTAACAAAGCCCAATTTTGCCAGTATTTTAAACACAAATCCTTATATCAATCAATTACATATTTTAGATAAAAGTTTGATTGCAAAAGCAAAAGAATTGCAATCAGAAAACTTTGATTTTGTGATTGATTTACACAATAATATTCGCACACTTATTTTCAAAAAAACATTGGGCGTAACAGATTATTCATTCCCAAAACTGAATATTGAAAAGTGGTTATTAGTTAATTTCAAAACTAATAAAATGCCCAATATTCATATTGTTGACAGGTATTTTGAACCAGCAGAAAAGCTTGGAATTATAAATGACAACAAAGGATTAGATTATTTTTTACCCATAGATTTTTCGTTTGACTATCCTTTAGATTTAAACAAACCTTTTATTGCTTGGGCAATTGGAGCGCAACATTTTACCAAAAGGTTTCCTGTTCATAAAATCATTGAAATTTGCAATAAAATAAACTTGCCCATTTACTTGTTAGGTGGAAAAGAGGATGCCACTAATGGCAATGAAATTGCAAAGCAATGCAATGCAAATGTGGTAAATTTATGTGGCAAATTAAGTTTACATCAATCGGCTTATGTTGTTAAAAATAGTTCACTGCTTATTACCAACGATACGGGTTTAATGCATATTGGGGCAGCATTTCAAAAACGAATTATATCACTTTGGGGAAATACCACTCCATTGTTGGGCATGAATCCATATTATGGTAATAATGATGTGAAACAAGCAATGTTTGAAAACAAAAAAATAAGTTGCCGCCCGTGCAGTAAAATCGGATTTCACAGTTGTCCAAAGAAACATTTTAAATGCATGGAAGATTTGAATGTGCAAAGCATTGAA
>CAISTO010000262.1 GCA_903888395.1 uncultured Bacteroidota bacterium
AAAGAATCAGGTTTTTAGTTTCCATTATGGAGCTGGAACAATTATATTTTCAGCCGCTTGTTTTGCCCAATTGGTTAAAACAGTCATTTGCTCAGCACTTAATTTTGTTTCGGTATGAATCAAAGTATACGACCATAAAGGCATTTCATGCTCATCCACTTGTTCTACAATTTCTTCTAACTTATGTTTCTGACGTTTTAGTTTGTAGTTTTTAAACTCAGCAAAATTCAACTCTTCTTTTCCTTCATTTACATGCCATTGCATCCATAAACCTATTGGTTGAATATTGGTATACCAAGGATAATTGGTGTGGTTACTATGACAATCATAACAACTGGTTCTAAGAATTTGCTGAACATTGTTAGGTACCTCAATTGCAAATGCAATATCATTATCTGATTTTTCCCAACCATTATTTTTAGTTGGTCTAATAAATTGTAGTATGATTAAAACTGCTACTAAACCCAATCCGATTTTCTTAAAGTTGAAGTAATTCATAAGGTGTAATTTTTTAATAATTTACGCTTCGAATTTACATTTAATTGTATCCGATTTTATTTTAATTATTTATTCTTTAAATAATCAATAAAACTATTGATATGTCTGTCTTTTTTTGTTGGATAAATATCATCTATTGTCACCATAATACCTGTTTCTTCTACATAGCCAAAGTGGCTATTAACAGCCGTCCCAAACGTTTTCATACTTGGGCTTAAGTTCATGTAATTATTAAACAAAGGTGGAATATATTCACCCAATGAGCGTACCATTTTATTCAAATATAAATGACCTTCTTTGAAAGGTAAATCTTTGATAGTTTTCAAAAATTCAGTACAATCAGTTTCTCCTTTTAATGGATTTGGTATAATCACTAAGCCTTCATTTTCGGGGAAATAAAAATCCATGAATGCCAAAATATAATCGCGTGCTTCCTTGCCAAAATGCTGGTAGTTGGTAACCTTTCCAAAAAAGTATTTAATATGAGGATGTAAAACAGTCAAAGCTCCTAATCCATCCCATAAATTATCTAAACTAAAAAGTCCTTTACGGTTATCTAATGAAGGCTGATATTGAGGTTGAACAAAACTTCTTCCCAATTCAATGGTATAAGGGAAATATTCTGATTTTAGTTTTTCACTGTAATCAAATATTTCAGCAGTTGATAGGTGGTAAACACCATTTTCGTCAAGCACATCATTACATAAAGCATAACGATAACCGCCCACTATTTCTTCGTCTTCCGGATTCCAAACGATGAGCTGTTTATAGATATATTTTCCAGTGTCGTGCTCATCAATGTCAGCACTTTTAGATGATCCGCCTCCTGCCTCTCTGAAAGAAATTTCACGCAATCGTCCCACTTCCAACATTAAATTTGGAGCACTATTTCCGTCAAAAATATATATTTGGTTAGTTATATTATTAGTTGGCCTTACCAACCTTTCGGCTGTAAGTTCACTTTTTATTAAGTCCCTATCTATTTTATCAACTATTTGCTGCATCAAAATTTATAATAGTTGCAAGATGTAAAAAAAAAAGTAATTTTTTAGCAAACCACAAAAAAATATCTTGTTTGAATTATTATCCGCTTTTTGTTTTTAAAGTTATTGCTTTGTTGGTTAAATAAATAACCATTAATTCTCATATAATTTGGTTAATACGATAAGTTCAATTTTTTATTTGCTAAAAAGAGCATGTTGGTTATCTTTCAATTTGTAAATAAAATCTTTCAATAGTTGAGCCCATTGGTTCGCATTTTTACTTTTGTCAAAAACAGTTGATTCAATTGCTTTTCCAAAAGTAAACGTGATGGTTTTACCATTTTGTTTAAACATTTCATTTCCCAAAAAAAACATTTCAATATTTGCCTTGATTCCTAAGCGTTTTCTGATATTTGCCAAGTTGTAAAAAAAGTTACTATTTGCTGCATTTATATGGGTTGGAATAATTGGTAATTGATGTTTTACCGCCTGACTGATAAAGCTTTTTTGCCATGGTAAATCTAAAATTTCTCCACTTTGTTTTCTGCTACATAATCCAGCCGGAAATATCAAAATGCAATGTCCTTCGCTATATAATTGTTCTATTTTTTGCAAATTTTGTTTGGTATTAGTGCCATGTTTATTTACCGGAATAAACACATGTTCCAAACTTTTAAATGACATCAGTAAATCATTTACGATAAACTTTAAATCGCTGCGTACTTTTCCCACCTCACCCAAAAAAGCCAATCCATCCGCACCACCCAATGGATGATTGGCTGCTATTATTACTCCGCCAGTTTTAGGGATATTTTCTAAACCAATGGAAACTGCTTTTGCGCCCAAAGCTATCACTGCATTCGCACCAAATTGAATGCCATTGCTCTTTTCGTTTTCAACAACAAATTGGTTAATTTCTTCTTGGTGAACAATGCGTTTCACCCAACGTATTACAAACCCCGGTAATAGTTTATATAACTGAGGATTTTTATCGTTAAATGCTTTGTCTATGTTTATCAATTTTATGCTAATTTATTTCGTCATTACAAGGACGTGTTTTTAGTAAAATAAAAAACTCGTCATGCAGCGCATCTACTTTGATTATTAACTAACTTTTAAAATTCAAAGTTGGTTGCCATGGAAAGGAGTTTCCTTCTGAATGACCTACTTCTTATTTTGCCAATTGCTTATTGCCTATTGGTCATCGAGCTTGTCGAAATGATTGCTACCCGTTCATCAAATCTTCAATATGCTCCACTTCAATTGGAATATGACTCATTAAGTCAATACAACCATTTTCGGTAATTAATATTTCGTTTTCTAAACGCACACCAATGGCTTCTTCTTTGATATAAATTCCAGGTTCACAACTAAACGTCATGCCTGATTTCATTGGCTCGTAACGCATGCCAACATCATGTACATCTATTCCTAAAAAATGACTGGTTCCATGCATAAAATATTTTTTATAAGCTGGCCAATTTGGATTTTGCTTTGCAATATCATCAGCAGTAATCAATCCTAATTTTACCAATTCCGCTTCCATAATTAATCCAACTTGCGCTTGATAATCCATTAACATAACTCCTGGTTTCAACAGTTTTTTTGCTTCATTCATTACCTGCAAAACTGAATTGTAGACTTGCTTTTGGCGTGTTGTAAATCGTCCATTAACAGGCAAAGTTCTGGTCATGTCACTGGCATAATTGGCATAATCGGCACCGGTGTCTATCAGAATTACATCGCCATCTTTACATTGTTTGTTATTATCATTATAATGTAAAATACACGAATTTTGTCCGCTAGCTACAATGGGTGAAAACGAATGTCCGTTGCCTCTGTTGCTAATGTATGAGTGAATAATTTCTGCTTCTATTTCGTATTCCCAAACATTTGGTTTTACAAATTTGAATAAACGATGAATCATTTTCTCGCTTAAACCTACCGCTACATTCATTAAATCTAATTCGATTTTCGATTTGATAGAACGCAATCTTTGAATAATTGGCGATGCGCGTTCAAACTCATGCAAGGGATATTTTGCACGCATTTCATTCGCAAAACGCAAGTCTTTATAAGGAGTATTTACCGTTGATCGATCGTTCTCGTTCAAGCTTAAATAAATGTTGTTTGCATAGTTTATAGCAGGACGAATTTTTGCTTCAAAATCATCTAACCAAAACACATTTTGTATGCCACTTACTTCTTGCGCTTGCGCTTGTGTAAGCTTGTAACCATTCCAAGTTACCATTAAATCGCTGGTTTGTTTAATGAACAAAGCTTCACGCATTTCGGATGTTGGACTATCAGGATAAATCACCAAAATACTTTGCTCTTGGTCTATTCCACTTAAGTAAAAAATATCACTGTTTTGTTTGAATTTATGGGTAGCATCTCCATTCCAAGGATGCTCATCGTTGGAGTTAAAAATGGCTATCGAATTAGCCTTTAATTGCTTCGCAAAATTGGCCCTATTCAGTTTAAAAAGTTCGTTATTAATGGCTTCGTATTTATACATATTGTAAAATTTTCTTGCTGCGAATTTATTTTATTTTTTGAAAACGAACACATTTGATTTTGATTGAATATTTTATTTTGAAAATAAAATCAATATTTATTTATATTTGAATTATGAAATTTCAAGATTATATTGAATCAAATCATACCTTTATGTTAGGAAAACCTGTAATTAAAGGAACTAGAATTACAGTAGAATTGATTCTAAAAAAACTTTCAGAAGGAGCTTCTACATCGCAACTTATTGATATGTATCCAAGTTTGAACAATGACAAAATAAACGCTTGTTTGGCTTATGCTTCAGATGTAATTTCAAACGAATTGATTTTACAAGACTAATGCTAATCATTGCCGATGAAAATATTCCAAGAAGTATAATTTTATCATTAAATTCAATTGGAATTGAAGTAATATATATTTATGATGAATTTCGTGGAATTGATGATATTGGTATTATTAATCTTGCAAAACAAAAAACAAATGCAATTATTTTAACCGAAGATAAAGATTTTGGAGAGTGGGTTTTTTCTCATCATATTTCTGGTTTAAATATCATATTTTTAAGGTATCATTTTTCAGAATTAGCTGATATAACAACTATTTTAATAAAGCTAATAAAGGAAAATCAAAACACCCTTTTGAATAAGTTTACAACTGTTACACCAACCAAAATTAGAACAAGAGAATTGTTCTAAATACATTATTAATAAGTTACAAACTTTGCTTACTTATTCTCATTAATGACTTTCGCTTTGCGAAGCTTAACAATTGTGAGATTGGGGGATATCATTTCAACTTTTTCCCTAACATTTGAAATGACGAGCTTTTTTACTACTATTGTTTATTCAATTTTAATGCAATAAATACCATGTTAAAAAAAATATTTTTAATTGTATGTACCTTGTTTTTGTATATTCAAACGTACGCACAAATACTTCCCTTAATTCCTTTTCCTAACCGCATTCAAAAGGTAGCGGGAACATTTTCTATCAATGAAAACACAGTTATTTTTGCTAACAATAGCTCTAATGAAGCCAATTATTTACAACATTATTTATTGCAGAATTATGGGCTGAAAATTAAAATAGTTTATGAAGTTAATAAGTTTAATAATGTAATTTCATTTTTAATAGCCCCTGCAAAAATTGATATTAATGACAAAGAAAAATACCAATTAAATATTGATAGCAATTCAATTAAAATTTTTGCTGTAGACAATGCCGGGATTTTTTATGGCATTCAATCCCTCATTCAGTTATTGCCCATTGAAAAAAGCAGGAATTTAAATATTCCTTGTTTGCAAATAAACGATGGACCACGTTACCAATGGCGTGGCATGCACTTAGATTGTAGCCGACATTTTTTTACTAAAAATGAAGTAAAAAAGTACATTGATTATTTGGCCATGTATAAACTTAATGTTTTCCATTGGCATTTGGTAGATGATCAAGGTTGGCGAATTGAAATAAAAAAATATCCTTTTTTAACTAAAATTGGAAGTAAACGCAAAGCCACTTTAATTGGAAAACCAACCTTTGATTCATTGGGAAATCCTTCGGCAAACGACAAATACGATAGTACATTGTATGAAGGATTTTATACGCAAAAAGATATCAAAGAAATTGTTGCGTATGCAAAAAATAGACATGTTACCGTACTTCCAGAAATAGAAATGCCCGGACATTCATTGGCGGCTTTGGCCGCGTATCCGCAATATGCGTGTAATGCTGGTCCCTTTGAAACATATAGCCGCTGGGGCGTTTCCGATGATGTGTATTGCGCGGGAAATGATGAAACTTTTGTGTTTTTAGAAAACATTTTAAAGGAAGTAATGGAATTATTCCCAAGTAAATACATTCATATTGGTGGCGATGAATGTGTAAAAACTAAATGGAAATCGTGCGAAAAATGTCAAAATCGAAAACTGAATGAACATTTAAAAAATGAAGAAGAATTACAAAGTTATTTTATTACTAGAATTGAAAAATATGTGAATGCAAATGGCCGTCAAATTATTGGTTGGGACGAAATTTTAGAAGGTGGATTAGCACCCAATGCAGCAGTAATGAGTTGGCGTGGAATAAATGGTGGAATTGCTGCCGCCAAACAAAATCATTATGTGGTGATGAGTCCAGGAAGACCCTGTTATTTTGACCATTATCAAAGCAAAGATAAAGGTGCCGAACCTATGGCCATTGGCGGTTTTAATCCGCTTGATGCGGTTTATAATTATAACCCAACTCCAGATTCTTTAAATGCCAATGAACAAAAATATATCATGGGTGCACAAGCCAATGTTTGGACAGAATACATCACTAATTTTTCACAAGTTGAGTACATGGCTTTGCCAAGAATGAGCGCTTTGTCGGAGGTTTTATGGACGAATATGGAGTACAAAAATTTTCCAGATTTTCAAGAAAGATTATACATTCACAAAGGAATTTTAGATAGAATGAAAGTTAATTACGCCAAACATTTTTTACCTATTAAATAATGACAGACAGAAGAAATTTTTTAAAAACCTCCGCATTGGCCTCGGCAGCATTATTGGTAAATAGTAGTGCAAATGCTGAAATTAAACCCAATGTAAAAGTGAACAAACCCGTTGTTTTATCTACTTGGAAATTTGGACTAAAATGCAATGAAACTGCATGGGAAATATTGAAAAATAATGGTAAAGCTTTAGATGCGGTGGAAGCTGGAGTAATGGTTTGCGAAGCTGATCCAAATGAGCGAAGTGTAGGTTATGGTGGCCGACCAGATAGGGATGGGAGAGTTACCTTAGATGCTTGCATCATGGACGAAATGTCGAATATTGGTTCAGTAGCTTGTTTGGAATTTATTAAGCATCCTATTTCGGTAGCTAGGGCAGTAATGGAAAAGTCGCCACATGTTATGTTTGTGGGTGATGGTGCATTGCAATTTGCACTTTCGCAAGGTTTTAAAAAAGAAAATTTATTGGTAGAAGCTTCCGAAAAAGAATGGAAAGAATGGTTAAAAACTTCCCAATACAAACCCATTGTAAACATTGAAAATCATGATACCATTGGCATGATTGCCTTAGATGCAAATGGCAATCTTTCGGGTGCTTGTACCACCAGCGGAATGGCTTTCAAAATGCATGGTCGAGTGGGCGATTCACCCATTATTGGTGCAGGTTTGTATGTAGATAATGAAATTGGCGCAGCCACTGCAACTGGTCATGGAGAGGAAGTAATTAGAATTGCTGGTTGTCATTTAGTGGTTGAGTTAATGCGTCAAGGGAAATCGCCACAAAATGCGTGTGAAGAAGCAGTAGCAAGAGTAGTAAAATTAATGAAATTAAGGAAGAAAGAATTAAAAGATATTCAAGTAGGTTTTATTGCATTAAATAAAAATGGGGAATATGGCTCGTATTGCGTGCAAAGTGGCTTTAATTATGCTGTTCACGATGCTACTGGAAATGTTTTATTGGATGCGCCTTATCATTTTAAAGTTGAATAAAAATTTTATAATAAATCATAAACGAATTTCAAAATAAACAAAAAGTTTAATTAAGTAATTTTTACTTTTTATGCAAAAAAACTATTTAGAAATTGCTTGTTTTAACATAGCATCTGCCATCATTGCGCAGCATGCCGGAGCCAATAGAATTGAGTTTTGCGCTGATATGAATATAGGTGGTGTTACCCCAAATATTGAAGATTTTGTATTGTTAAAATCAAAAATTCATATTCCGGTTTTTGTAATGATTCGTCCAAGAGGAGGAAATTTTGTTTATTCAATGGAAGAATTTGAACAAATGAAAAACGATATTTTGCATTTTAAAAATGCGGGTGCTCATGGATTTGTTTTTGGAATATTAACAGAAAATAAGGAAGTGGATATTATTCAAAATAAAGAATTAGTTGAATTGGCAAACCCTTTGCCATGCACATTCCATCGAGCTTTTGATGAAATAAACAATCAAATGGATGCCTTAGATAAAATCATTGAATGTGGATTCAGCACCATACTAACTTCGGGAAATGCTAAAAATGCAATAGAAGGTTCATCATCATTGAAAGCCTTGGCTTTAAAAGCAAATGATAAAATTTGCATCATGCCGGGTGGCGGTGTTCGTGCTAATAATATTGAAATGTTGAAAGAAAATATTAATACCAATTGGTTTCATTCATCTGCTGTTTTACAAAATGAAACGGCCAATATGGATGAAGTATTTATGCTTAAATCCAAATTAGATTGAAGAAATTAATTGTCCTTTTTTTAGCTGTTATCAGCTTGCCAATTTTTGCCCTTTCTCAAATTTCCAAAAGAGATTTGTCGAAGGAAAAATGGCTATTTAAAAACACCCAAGAAAATAAATGGTTTTCCGCTAAAATTCCTGGAAACGTTCACACCGATTTATTCCAAAATAAAATTATTCCAAATCCTTTTATAGGCAATAACGAAAAGCTTTTACAGTATATTGATCGTGAAAATTGGGAATATAAAACTGATTTTATTATTTCTAAAACCGAATATCAAAATGAACAAATTGAATTCAATTTTGAAGGCTTAGATACTTATGAAAAAGTGTTTGTAAATGATTCACTCATCTTAACTGCCAATAACATGTTTCGTAAGTGGAATTTAGAGGTAAAAAGATTTTTGAAAATTGGCAATAATCAATTAAAAATTGTTTTTGAATCTGCAGTTAATAGGGGAGAAGCGGAAGCAAAAAAACTACCTTATGAATTGCCTGGAAATGAAAAAGTTTTTACCCGAAAGGCACAGTATCATTACGGTTGGGATTGGGGTCCACGATTTGTAACTTGTGGAGTTTATAAAGCTATTCATTTACATTTTTGGAATCGAGCCAAAATTAATCATGTACAATTTATTCAAGAAAAACTTACAAAAGAATTGGCGCAAATTCAATTGAAGGTGGAAGTAAATTGTAGTAAAGAGGGGATGTATAATTTTAAAATGTATAATTCAAAACCAAGTCGTGATTTACCATTATTTAAAGACACTTTTATTGAACTGCAAAAAGGAATAAACACTGTTTTATTAAATGCTAAAATTAAGAATCCTGAACTATGGTGGACACACAATTTAGGTAAACAAAATTTATATGATTATACAATTATTTTAGAATTAGCTAGCAAAAAAATTGATTTAAAGGATGTTACTTTTGGGCTGCGAACCATTGAATTAATTCAGGAAAACGACAGTTTAGGAAAATCGTTTTTGTTTAAATTAAATGGAATTCCAGTTTTTATGAAAGGTGCAAATTATATTCCTGAAGATAATTTTTTACCACGCGTTACATATTCAAAAACCAAACAATTAATTAATGATGCCAAAGCTGCAAACATGAATATGCTGCGCGTTTGGGGTGGTGGCGAATATGCAAGTGATTATTTTTATCAATTATGTAATGAAAACGGCATATTGGTTTGGCAAGATTTTATGTTTGCATGCGCCATGTATCCGGGAGATTCCGCTTTTTTAGAAAATGTAAATGCTGAAGTAAACGACCAAATAATTCGTTTAAGAAATCATCCAAGTTTGGCCATTTGGTGTGGTAACAATGAAATAGATGAAGGATGGAAAAATTGGGGTTGGCAAAAACAATATAAGTATAATACCACTGACTCCACTAAAATTTGGAATGACTATGTTTTATTGTTTGAAAATAATATCAAAAACACCATTCAATTATTGGATAAATCAAGGTTTTATTGGCCAAGCTCACCAAGTATTGGTTGGGGACGCAAAGAAAGTTTAACGCAAGGTGATGCTCATTATTGGGGCGTTTGGTGGGGAATGCAGCCATTTAAAACTTATGAAAAAAAGGTAGGAAGATTTATGAGTGAATATGGTTTTCAAGGAATGCCTTCATTAAATACTTTTACAAAAATGGGTGCTTTGCAATACGAAAAAAACGGTTTGAAAATTGATTCAACCATTTTAAAAACGCATCAAAAACACCCAGCCGGATTTGAAACCATTCAAACATATATGGAACGCGATTACCCTATTCCAAAGAGCTTTGATAATTACATATATGTTTCACAATTGCTGCAAGCAGAAGGAATGAAAACAGCCATAGAAGCGCACCGAAGGGCCATGCCCTATTGCATGGGAACATTATATTGGCAGTTAAATGATTGTTGGCCTGTTACGTCATGGAGTTCTATAGATTATGATGGAAATTGGAAAGCTTTGCACTATCAAGTGAAAAAATCTTACAATGATTTATTAGTATCCTTTGAAGAAAAAAACGATTCAGTTTTAGTTTTTATTGTTTCCGATAAATTAGAAAATATAATAGGAAATTTAACTATAACAGTATTAGATTTTGATGGTAAAACTGTTTTTACTGAAAATGTGGAAACCATTGTTAAATCTAATAACAGCAGCATTTATTATTATTTTGATAAAATTAAGTTGAAAGGTAAATTCAACTTGAATAATTTGGTTTTATCAGCTACATTTAACAACGTAAATTTCAATATAAAATCTTTGCATTATTTTGTAAAGCCAAAGGATTTATTACTTCAAAAACCTACTATTAATTTTAGATATTTAAATAAAAATCAAATAGAAATATCAAGTGATAAATTAGCCAAAAATGTTTATTTAAGAACTGATAATAAACCTTATCAATTTGAAGAAAATTATTTCGATTTACTTCCAAATGAAAAGAAAATTATTCAAGTTTCTGGTAAATATTCCAAAATAGATTTTTTTGAAACATGGGCAAAATCTTTGTTTGATGCTCAATAATTTTATGGAGCAAATGAATTCCTCCAAATCAATCAAAGATTCAGAAAAAATATTACTTTTGTCCACGTAAATTTCAATGTATTGGAAGCGAAAACTTTTATGTTAAAAAAAATATTATTCATTCTTTGTCTGTTAACGCTTGTAAATACAGCATATGCGCAAAGAGTTGAAGATAAACCTTACGTTGCTGATACCACCAAATGGAGCCATTCAAAGAAAGCCACTTACCTAGCTTTTGTTCCTGGATTAGGTCAAATTTACAATAAAAAATATTGGAAGTTACCCATTGTTTACGGAGGTTTTGCCGCATTAATTTATTCCGTTGGATTTTACCAAACGCAGTATGATCAGTTAAAACAAGCCGTTTTGGATAGAAATGCAAAAAAGCCTTTATCGGATCCATCTTTAGAACCATTAGACTTAGCTAATTTAATTTCTTTTAGAGACTTTTACCGTGAAAATCGCGATTTATCCTGGATAGGAATGGGTGGTTTGTATGCTTTGCAAATTATAGATGCCGCTGTAGACGCACATTTACAAGAGTTTGATGTATCGGAAAATCTTTCGTTAAAATGGCAGCCAGATTATAGAATCCAATCAGGACAGGCATTTGTGGGTGCTACTGTTTGGTTGCAATTAGGAAAATCTGTTAAGAAATAAGTTTACTCCTTCACCCATTTTTTTACATTTCCATTGTCTAATTTTATAAAATAAATTCCTTTTGAAAGCATTTCTATGTCAATGGAAATTGTTTCGTTTGAAAGAATATTTTTTGATAAAATCAATTTTCCAACTACATTAAAAATTTGTATTTCGTAACTTGGTTTCAATTGAATTCCTTCTAATAAAATGGTGATATTATCATGACTAGGATTTGGGAAAATGGTAAAGTCAGTTTTAGCATTTACTTCATTTAAACCAGTGCTTTTATCTAGTAAAATAATTTTTGTTTCAAATGGAATTAAGTTAACGCCAGTGCCAACATTATCAGTAATCGACAAATAATCAATTCCGTTGTTCATTACATTCTTTGCAGTGAAAAGTCCATTATTCCAATTCAAAGCATTTAAACTCAAATACAAGTTATTGGCATTTCTATTGGAAGTATTAACCAAGACTAAAAATGTTTGATTATTATGAACTCTCAAAAAACTAAATACGGCTGAATCACTACAAATAATATTTTGATAAGTTCCAATAGATAAAGCTTGGTAGTTGTTACGTATTTTAATTAATTTCTTGTAATAACTCAACAAAGAATTGGCATCGGCTTGCATCAATTGAACATTATAACTGCTGTAGTTTGAATTCAAACTCATCCAAGGATTTACAGAACTAAATCCTGCATAATTTCCAGTTGACCATTGCATAGGTGTACGAATTGACTCATCGGGTTTGCTGCCTTTCATGCCTACTTCTTCACCATAATATAAGTATGGTGTGCCAGGTAAAGTTAAATATATTGACGCTGCAGTTTTTAGTTTTGAAATACTTCCACCCATTTCATCAAAAACCCTATTTTGGTCGTGATTGGTTAAAAAAGTACTGAATTTATTGAACTGTAAATTAGTATAAGCATAGGTCATTTCATTTCTTAAAGCCAAGGTATTGCTTGTTTTCAATACATTTAACATGGTACTTGCCAAATCAAATTCAAAACAATTGTCTAATTTATTATTATAACTTTTTACAGTGCTAGTGGCAGTCCAAACTTCTCCTACTGTCATAAAATTAGGGTTCAAACTTTTGCAATAAGTATTAAAGTCGCTCCAAAACTGATAAGTTTCTGGTTGATTCATTAAGTTACTTCCATTTTCGTATAAATACATGGCAGCATCTAACCTAAAACCATCTATGTTCATGCTATCAATCCAGAATTTAGCAGCATCAAAAATACTGTCTTTTAAAGGTTGATAATTATAGTTTAAATCGGGCATTTCGCTCCAAAATAAGGCGTAATAATTACTGCTATTTTTGGTATACCAAACATCTTGTCCCCACGGACCTTTATAAGTTGGTTTGGTGCTGCTCCATCGGTAAAAATTTCTGTAAAAAGGATCGTTAGCCGCTGATTTTATAAACCAAGGATGTTGGCTAGATGAATGATTAATAACAAAATCAATGATTATTTTGATACCTCGTTTATGTGCTTCAGCAACCATGTTTTTAAATTCTGCGGTAGTACCGTATGCAGGATTCACCGCTTTATAATTTGTTACATCATAGCCGTGATAACTTGGCGAAGCATTGATGGGCATTAACCAAATTCCTTTTATTCCCAAATCAGAATTGGTGGTGGAATCGCCATCATTTAAATAATCTAATTTGGCTGTTACTCCATTAAAATCGCCAATTCCATTGCCATTGCTATCGTAAAAACTACGCACAAACAATTCGTAAAAAACAGATTGGTTCCACCAATAAGTAGCAGGCTGTGCCATTAAATAATTAGGTAATAAAAGAACAAGTAGAAGTATATATTTTGTAAAGCGTTTATTCATGTTTCAAAATTAAGGATAAATGTTTGTAAAAGCGGAACAATAAAGAAAAATCCTATGTTATTTAACCACAATATTACTTTGCAAATATCATTTAATCAAAGGTATCAGTATATACCAATCCATAATTTTTTCCATTTGTAAAAAATTACCAAGCACTTTAAAAAGTTTTTTAGCATATTCGCAACTTATGGTAAGCGAATTATTTGACGAAACTACCAAGTTAAATTGGTATAAAGTAATATTTGGGTTGAAAAAGCAGTTTGGGAAAAAGCCAGATATGAATGGAATTTTGTTTTTAATTGGCATCAGGGAATTAGGACAAAATAGGGAATTTACCAAAGCAGAAAAAATGGATTTATTTCACATTGCTACATGTAAATTATTAAGCTATGAAGGCTATTTTAAATACGAATATACCGATGAAGACGGTTGGCCTCATTACGATTTGGTAACTCAGCCCGAATATACCGATTTGCTTTCGCAAGAGTATTATTTACGTAAATTGGTAGTTAGGTATTTTTTAGAAAACGATTTAATTACAGACTAAAACACGGATGAAAAAGAACATATTTATATTGCTTTTAATAACATTTAGCTCATTTGCATTTGCTCAAAAACCTGCAAGTACTAAAAGTAAAGTGAAACAAAAACCTGCGAAAGAATTAAAGGAATATGTGGTGGTAAGTACCAAATTTGGTAACATGATTTTTACTTTATACGATGAAACTCCTTTGCACCGCGATAATTTTAAAAAATTGATAAAGAGTAAATATTACGATGGTTTATTATTTCACAGAATTATCAGAGATTTTATGATTCAAGGTGGTGATCCAAATTCTCGCAATGCCGATTCCAATACTGTACTTGGAAATGGTGGGCCTGATTATACCATTCCTGCCGAAATAAATCCAAACATTATTCATACCAAAGGTGCTTTGGCTGCTGCTAGAACTGGCGATAACATCAATCCAATGAAGGAGTCAAGTGGTAGTCAGTTTTTTATAGTTCAAGGTAAAAAAGTAGACAAAAAAGAGTTGGAAGAAATTATGAATGCCAAAAATTATCAGCGCAAACAAGAAGTTTTTAATAACATAGTTTCAAAAGATACTGTAGTGGCAAACAGATTGAATTTAATTCAACAAACCAAAGGCAAAGAAGCCGTTCAGGAATATGTTATGAAGCAGTTAGGACCTGTGATAGATGAAGCATACAAGAAGAAAGAGTTTTTATATAACGGGACACAAATAGATGCTTATAAAACATATGGTGGAACTCCTTTTTTAGACATGGATTACACTGTCTTTGGTCAAATGATAGTAGGGTTTGAGGTGTTAGATAAAATTGCAATTTTATACAATAACCCTCAAACTAACAGGCCTTTTGAAGATGTGAAAATGAGAATAAGTTTGATTAAAAGATAATTTTTGTAAATATAAATCCCTATTTCTTCCATTCAATTTGATAAAGTATTTTTTCATTTTAAGTTTTATTTTGCTTGGTTTTGTTGGCATTGCACAGCAAAACGATGAGGTAGTTACAGTTATTCAAGGTAAAATTATTGATAAACGTAACAGAGAGCCTTTGCCTTTTGTTACCATTACATTTAAAGGCACTCGCATAGGAACTACCAGCGATTTTGAAGGAAACTTTAAGTTAAAAACCATTCAAAAAGTTGATTCAATTAAAGCCAGTTACGTAGGTTATAAAACTTATTTGAAAAGAATTAATTACGGACAAACTCAAACGTTTAACATTGAAATGAATGAGGCAAGTTCGGAGTTAAAAGCGGTAACTGTTAGAGTAGGAATTAATCCCGCGCTTAGAATAATAAATAATGCACGCAAAAACAGAGATGTAAACAATCAAGAAAACTTAAAAGCATACCAATTCGATAGCTATAACAAAGTAGATGTGTCGTTAAATAATGTGAGCGATGAAATGAAAAACAGAACCATGTTTAAACCCATTAAAGGTTTATTCGATACTGCTTTTCAAATGAAGAACGAAGAAGGAAAATACATTTTACCTTTATTTATAAACGAAACTTTTAGTCAGTATTATTACAATAAAATTCCATCAAAAAACAAAGAAGTAATGGTAGCCAGCAGCACCACAGGAATAGGCGTTGGTGATAAAAGTTTTATTACCGATTTGATGGGAACTAGTTTGCAAAGCTTTAATTTTAATCAAAATTTTGTTCGCATTTTAGCCAAAGATTTTATATCGCCATTAAGTAATGTGTGCCACCGATATTATGTTTATACTTTGCTTGATTCAAGCACAGAAAACGGCAAGAAAAACTATAAACTAAAACTAAACTTAAAAAGTGAGCAGGACCTAGGATTTTTAGGTCACATGTGGATAGAAGAGGGAACTTGGGCCTTAACAAGAATAGATGTTGAAATATCAGAAAACGCCAATATCAACTTCATTGATAGAATAAAACTGCAACAAGAATTAAAGCAAACTACTGCAGGTCCATTTATTCCATTTAAAAACCGAATGATCATAGATGTGTCGGAATTAACAAGTAAGTCAAGTGGCATGATTGCTAAGTTTTATAACTCAGCATCTAATATTGTGGTTAATGATCCAAAGGAAATTACTTTTTACGACAGATTAATAGAACGAGCTGAAGAGGAAACCTTAGAAAAAGATTCAAATTTTTGGATCAGCAAGCGCCCAGAAGCTTTTACCAATATTGAAAGGCGAATGTTTAATATGGTTGATTCTATAAAAAATCTTCCTGCTATTCAAACTTATATTGATGTGGTTCGTTTGGTGGTAGAAGGCTACAAGCGCATTGGGGGCTTTGATTGGGGTCCTTATGTGTTTTTATATGGTTATAATAATGCCGAAGGTAATAGGGTCCGTTTAGGATTTAAAACCAATGCTATTTTTAGTAAGCAATGGGTGTTAAAATCTCATTTGGCTTATGGCTTTAAAGATGAAAAAATTAAATATGGCTTATCGGCCGATTATATCAGCAATAGAAAAGATTGGACAGTTTGGAGTGCGGGATACCGTGACGATTATGATGTGTTAGGTATTACCACCGATTTTGGTCCGGGTGCTAATTCATCTAATATATTTCAAGCCATTAGTATTTTTGCCAAGGGCATTAGAATTAATAGAACGCAAGAAATAAAGTTAGGATTTTTTAAGCAAATTAAACCAGATTGGAGTTTTAAAATGAATGCCCAATTCAATACTTTTGAACCTAGAGGTAATTTTAAGTTTGCTTATATTAACAATGAAATTGAAGCAGATAGTATAAAAGATAATTTTAACAATGCTCAAATTACTGCAGAAGTTCGTTGGGCTTATCAAGAGTTATTAATTGCCAGGGGCAATGACAGGCTCAGACTAAAACGCTCACTTGTACCTGCTTTAACCCTCACTTATACGCATGGTTTTAAAGGAGTTTTTGGAAGTAATTTTGATTACGATAAAATACAATTAAACATTTGGCACCATGCCAATACTGGCATATTTGGAACAGCAGATTATTGGATTACTGGAGGTAAAATTTTTGGTAAGTTACCATATCCTTTATTAGACGTGGCAAGGGGTAATCAAATTTTTATTTACTCTGACTTTAACTACAGTTTGATGGATGTATATGAATTTGTAAGCGATCAATATATTCACTTTACCTATATTCAACATTTTGAAGGATTGTTTTTAAATAAAATTCCCGTTGTAAAAAACTGGAAATGGCGAAATTTTGCTTTTGTAAAAGCTGCATATGGTAGCTTAAGCAATGAAAATAAAAGCTTAATGCCTGAAGAAAAACCCATTACTGTTCCCAGCGAAAGAACTTTTAATAAAGTAAATTCCTTTAAAGACAATATTCCTTATGTAGAAGTAGGTTACGGATTTGAAAACATTTTCAGAATTCTTTCTATCAATATGGTACATCGTTTAACTTATTTAGAACCTGTTCCTTTCTATCCTTCTCACAGGCGTTGGGGAATTAACGTGGGTTTAAAGTTCCAGTTTTAGTAATATATCTAAACATCTCTACATAATAATTCCGCTGTTTATAATTCTCAGCTCTCGCAAGTGTTAAACATCGCATAGCGAGTGTCACTTGTGAGACTAAATAAATAAAGTTTATAACTTTAAAAACTATATCAACCGCATTCTCTCAGCTCTCGCAAGTGTTAAACATCGCATAGCGAGTGTCACTTGTGAGGCTAAATAAATAAAGTTTATAACTTTAAAAACTATATCAACCGCATTCTCTCAGCTCCCGCAAGTTTTAAACATCGCATGGCGAGTGTCACTTGTGATGCTGAATAAATAAAGTTTATAACTTTAAAAAACTAAATCATTATCAAATCAAGTAAACCTTTTCCACCGGCATAATCTATTGCGCTACTGTATTTCCAATGCCAAGGCTCATCTACCAAATCCATAGTCACTGGATTATTATGGATATAAGTAAGTTTTTGTTGTATAACTTCGTTGCTCCAAAGTTCAATAGGTCTGTTATCTTGTTGCCAAAACTGATAATCTTTATTGTTGTTATTGTAATTTCCTGCATTTTTAAAAATAGCCATCATCCATTCTTTTCTCGATTCTTGTAAATTATTTGAAATGGAATCAATGATCATTTTGCTGGTAAACTTTTTCAAATCACGCAATATATTCGACATTAAGAATCCTTCTTTAGCGCTACCAATAAAGTGCAAATGATTCGTCATTAAACACCAAGCATTCAAATTCAAACCTTTGTTTAATTGACAAAATTGAATGCTTTCTAATAAAATATTTTTGTACATTGGTCTTGTAAAAACATCAATCCAGCCAATGGTGGCAAATGTTACAAAATACAATCCATTTTTGTTATGAAATTTATAAGCGTGGCTCATTTTTTTGTTTATTTAATAGCAAAGTTACAAACTTTGCTTACTTATTCTCACAAGTGAAGCTCGCGTTGCGATGCTATATACTTGCGAGAGCTAGGAGTTTGTCGAAGTAGCAATGGAAAAAGTATGAAGATAAAAAGTGGATTTTGAAAAAGTATATGGTTAAGATGTACGCCTAAAAAAAACTCACACTCGCAAGATGTGAGCGAGTGCACGGTTATATATTTTACTCAAGGTGAAGAGCAATTGCAGTAGCTCTAATCACCTTATTTTTTAGTTAAGTAATTGAATAATCATTCATTTTTTTATTTCTTTGCTTTTTTAATAAGAAGCATGAAAAAAATATTTTATATCTTCATTTCTATTTTTACTTTAATAACAGGTTTATTTGCACAACCACAAATTTACTCATTTTCTCCAACTTCTGGTTCTATTGGAACATTGGTTACCATAAATGGAAATAACTTAAGCAATATAGATACAGTAAAAATTGGTGGAGCGGCCGCTATAAAAATATCTAAAACGAATTCAACTTTAGTTGCAATGGTTATGCCGGGGGCAAATACTGGAGCTATATATATAGCCAATAGTACTTTCGGAAATGCTACAAGTAGTAGCAATTTTACTAAAGTTAACAGCATTGCACCAAATACCCAACAAGGAAATAAATTAGTAGGAACTGGTGGTGTTGGTAACTCTCTTTGGCAAGGAAGCTCAGTTAGTATAAGTGCTGATGGAAATACTGCCATAGTGGGTGCTTCTAAAGATAGCAGTAACAGAGGTGCTTCTTGGATATATATAAGAACTGGTAATACTTGGACACAACAAGGAAATAAATTAGTGGGTACTGGTTATATTGGTAATTCTAAACAAGGCGAATCAGTTGGTTTAAGTGCAGATGGAAATACAGCAATTGTTTGTGGTTCTGGAGATAATAATAGTATAGGCGCTTCGTGGATATTTACTCGAACTGGAACTACATGGACACAACAAGGAAATAAATTAGTAGGAACAAGTTACGTTGGTGGTTCTATTTATCAAGGGAGCTCTGTTAGTTTAAGTGCAGATGGCAATACAGCAATTGTTGGTGGTTCTGGAGATAGTAACGGAAGAGGCGCTTCATGGATATTTACTCGAACTGGAACTACTTGGACACAACAAGGAAATAAATTAGTTGGAACAGGAAGTGTGGGTCAATCTCGTCAAGGTAATTCTGTGTGTTTAAGCGCAGATGGAAATACTGCCATTGTTGGTGGTTTTATAGATAGTAGCGGAAGAGGTGCTTCCTGGATATTTACAAGAATAGGAAATTCGTGGACACAACAAGGAAATAAATTAGTGGGAACAGGTTTTGTTGGAAATTCCAATCAAGGACGTTCTGTTAGTTTAAGTGCAAATGGAAACACAGCTATTGTTGGTGGTTCCTCAGATTTAAGTTCAGTAGGTGCTTCTTGGGTATTTATTAGAATTGGAAATATATGGACACAACAAGGAAATAAATTAGTAGGAACAGGTTATGTTGGTTCTTATATTTATCAAGGAACTTCTGTTAGTTTAAGTGCAGATGGTAACACAGCTATTGTTGGAGGTTCTTCAGATTTAAGTTCAATAGGTGCTTCTTGGGTATTTATTAGAACAGGTACTACTTGGGCCCAACAAGGAAACAAATTAGTGGGATCTGCTTATGTTGGAGGTTCTTTTCAAGGTTCTTCAGTAAGTTTAAGTTCAGATGGTAATACTGCCATTGTTGGTGGTTATCAAGATAATGGTAATATAGGAGCAGCATGGGTTTTTAATGGAATTTCAGGTATTACCGCAACAAGTAATATGATTGGTTTTAACTCTTGTTCGGGAATTGTTTCAAGCATTCAGAGTTTTATGGTTTCAGGAATTTTAAATAATACTGATAGTTTATTAATTACTGCACCTGCCGGATTTGAAATTTATAATTCTAGTGTAAGTGGCTTTACAAATAGCATAAAATTAAAGCCCATTTCTGGTATTATAAATAGTACTGCTATATATGTAAGGCTAACGTCATTAGCTGTTGGCTCTCCAAACGGAAATATAGTTTGTTCCGCACCAAATGCCATTTCTCAAAATATAAGTGTAAGTGGAATAGTCAGACCCAAGCCATTCATAGGTTTTAGAGTTAATAATCAAATTCAATGTTTAAATAGAAATAGTTTTATATTTACAGATACCTCAACTATTTCTTCAGGCACATTTACAAGAAAATGGAATTTTGGAAATGGAATCAGCGATACTTCTTTGCTAGCAAATCCAACTAAAATATATTCAACTGCAAATACTTTTTCTATTAAATTACTTGCAACCAGTAGTTATGGTTGTAAAGATTCAATTACAAAAACAATTACTGTAAATCCAAGTCCAGTTGCGAGCTGTACAATTAATAATTGGCAGCAATGTTTAAGTAATAATAACATTATTTGTACTGAAACTTCCACCATATCAAGTGGAAGTATTACTAAAAGAATATGGCAAGTATACAATGCTTCAAATGGAAATACTGTAGATACTTCAACCAATTCAATTTATAATAAAGTTTTTACAAGTCCAGGTAATTATTCTATTTTGTTAATTAGTGAAAGCAATAATGGTTGTAGAGATACCACTCAAAAAGATTTTGGAATTTATCAATTAGACGCTACTACATCATTTACCAAAAATACAATTTGTAGTGCAAATGGTACTGGAACTGCAAGCATACTGGTAACAAATGGAACATCACCTTATACTTATTTATGGGGGTCAAATGCTAATAGTCAAACCACGCAAACAGCTACTGGTTTAAAGGAAGATACTTATCAAGTTATAGCTACTGATTCCAACAACTGTAGTATTGCCAAAAGTATTAAGGTGTTAAATATTCCAAATGTAAATACGCAAGTACCCATCACTAATATAGCCATGCTTGACCAAAGCAGTGCTGCAAATTTTATCCAATATTATAATTATGATTTGCCACTAAGTATTAATTCAAATTCAAATAATCCTAAAAATTATGCCGATGCAGGTAAATATTTTAGGTTCAAAATACAAAGTAAAAATAGCAAATTAAATGGACAGTCTATTGTAAATGGATTTTGTAAAGTAAGGAGTAATAGCCCATATGTAACAATTACGGATAGCATCGCAGCATTAAACAATATAGCCTATAATGGTAAAGTTTGGTCAGCGGATGAGTTTGAGGTATATATAAATCCTACTACCCCAAAAGGAAGTAATTTATATTTAGATTTTGTTGTGGAAGAAAGTGCAACTAATTTTAGCACAGGTTGTTTGTCAATTCCAATAGCCCCTTTAAACTATTCAACAAATACTGCTTTAACCATAGACGATGATAATAACCCAGATAGCAAGGGAAACAATAATGATACATGTGAATTAGGCGAAACCATTGAGTTTTATCCTTGGTTAAATAATGTATCCGATAAAAAAGCACAATATGTAAAAGGTACATTATTAAACAATAACAATTTTGCTGGGGTAAATATTTGGAACAATATAAAAGGAGTAAATGATACGGTAATGAATAATACATGGTGGAATTTAGCTTTCGGAAAACCCACTTCAATAGATACTGGTTCAATTGAATCAAAACCAGCTATGGACTTTGTGTTTGACTATAGTTATGGAGCTCCAAGAAACAATTTTGACTTAAACCTGGCTGTTGCCGCTGGTTTTAATTTATTGTCTGATACTACCCTTTCTTTGGTTCAATGGTCATTACCTTATAATTTTAAATCAGAGTTTGGGGCTGCTGATGTTTTGCAAGTTAATCCGCAAACAATTAATAATACTTCACTAGGTGGTATAAACAAAGTGGCTGTATCTAGTAATAGAAGTTGGGTAGTCACTTCAAATCAATCCTGGGTTACACTTAATAAAAATACAGGAATAGGAAATGATAGTATAAATATAATGGTAGCAGCTAATACAGGACTTTCTCGCACTGCTTTAATAACCTTTATAGCAGGTTTAATTACTAAAACACTTACTATTAATCAGGATAGCTTTACAACTGCCGACATATTATCATTGGATAAAGACTCAATCAATACCTCATTTGGTGCAAGTTTAAATACGGTGCAAGTAAGTAGTAATAGAAGTTGGACAGTTAGCAGTAACCAAAGTTGGTGCGGAGTAAGTACTGTTACTGGAAGCGGTAATGGCAGCTTTAACGTAATAAATTCAATTAACAATACTGGACTTTTCAGGAATGCATTTGTAACTGTTACAGCAGGTAGCATCACTAAAAATGTATATGTAGGTCAAAGTGCTTCTGTAGGATTTAATAATACTATAATTAATAATAAACAAATTTCTCTTTACCCAAATCCTAACAATGGTAATTTTACTATTCAACTAAAAAACACAGCTGATAAAAACGGTACAATTATCATAGTAGATATGTTAGGACGAATTGTTTATGAAACGCTATATAAATTGAATAACAATGAGGATATTATATCTATTTCTCAATTACATTTACAAGCAGGAACATATAACATAATTATTGGCAATAAAGACGGAGTTGCATCAAGGAAATCATTTATGGTAATTGGGGAGTAAAACTTCCTTTAATATAAAAAACATGCTAGCAAGAGCAAATGCTTTGTAAAAACATGCTTTATACTTTTAAATAATGTCCGTATTATGGCGAGCGTTGGGCAGTCTTCCGACACATCGGAAAAGCGGGCCGTGCTTAAAGCAATGTGGGAGGGTAGCTTTTTATTGTCTAGCTTTTTTGTTTCTTTGAATTTATACTGAGCTTGTCGAAGTAGCAATGGAAAAAGAAAGAAGAAAAAAAAGTGGATTTTGAAAAAGTATATATGGTCAAGATGAACGCCTAAAAAACTCTCACTCGAAACATGCGAGCGAGTGCCTGAACCATCCAACTCCCGATTTATCGGGACAACCAATCAACCAATCAACTAATCAACCTTCCACTAAATACTCAAACTTACACTGGCATTTCCGCCATCAAACTTTCCTGCAGGATTATATTTGGTGATTTTAACACTTATGTTTTCTAAATGATTGTAGTCAGTTTTTAGTTTTGTAATAATGCTTTGTGCCACTGTTTCTATAAAGTCTCTAGGAATTTCCATTTCAGAATTTACAATGGCAAAAACCTTTTCATAATCGAGTACATCACTAATAAGCTCATAGGATTTATTGTTTGCCACATTTTCGGTCAACGTAATATCCACCCTAAATTTGCCACCATTTACTTTTTCAAAATCATACATTCCGTGGTATGCAAAAAATTCAAGGTTTTCTAAACAAGTTTGTACTTTCATGGTTGTAATAATAATAAACAAAAAAACTACTTTCGCACCGTAATAAAAAACCTTTATTTGTTGTTTGCGTTTAAATGTAAAGCAGCCAAGAAATAAGTAAATTAAAAACCATGACTACAAACTCACAAGAATTTACAAGAGCTAACAAGCAAGATGTTTACAACCATCCCGATTATTATTTATTGGATGAATTATTGAGTGAAGAACATAAATTAATTCGCAGCGCAGTGCGCGATTACGTTAAAAAAGAACTATCTCCAATTATAGAAGACGTAGCTCAAAAAGCTGTTTTCCCCCAATTTATGGTAAAACAATTAGGTGACTTAGGTTGCTATGCTCCGCAATTACCAATAGAATACGGTTGTGGTGGAATGGATTATATTACTTACGGAATCATGATGCAAGAGTTAGAGCGTTGCGATTCGGGCGTTCGTTCTACTGCTTCTGTTCAAGGAAGTTTGGTCATGTATCCTATTTATAAATTTGGTAGCGAAGAACAAAAACATAAATATTTACCCAAATTAGCAAAAGGCGATATGTTAGGTTGCTTTGGTTTAACAGAGCCTAACCATGGTTCTGATCCTGGTGGAATGACTACCAATTTTAAACCTGCTGGCGATGGCAAACATGTTATACTGAACGGTGCTAAAATGTGGATTTCAAATTCACCTTATGCCGATGTAGCGGTGGTTTGGGCTAAGAACGAATTAGGAAAAATAAAAGGAATCATTGTAGAACGTGGCATGGAAGGATTTACCACGCCCGAAACCCATAACAAATGGAGCTTACGTGCTAGCGCAACTGGTGAGTTAGTGTTCAACGATGTGTTGGTTCCTATTGAAAATATATTACCTGGCGTAGAAGGTTTAAAAGGTCCTTTGACTTGCTTAAATTCTGCTCGTTACGGAATTAGCTGGGGCGCTTTGGGTGCTGCTATGGATTGTTACGAAACAGCATTGCGTTATAGCAAAGAACGTGTTCAGTTTGGTAAACCAATTGCAGGTTTCCAATTACAACAGAAGAAATTAGCCGAAATGATTACTGAAATTACCAAAGCACAATTATTGACTTGGCGTTTAGGCGTGTTAATGAACGAAGGCCGCGCTACACCAGCTCAAATAAGTATGGCTAAGCGTAATAATGTAGACTTAGCATTAAACGTAGCTCGTAACGCACGTCAAATGTTAGGTGGAATGGGCATTACTGGCGAATATCCAATTATGCGCCACATGATGAACTTAGAATCGGTAGTTACTTATGAAGGTACTCACGATATTCATTTATTGATTACAGGGTTAGACATTACAGGAGAAAACGCATTTGTATAA